>JABLXM010000001.1 GCA_013177815.1 Anaerolineae bacterium
CATAAGGATATAATTCCATCACGTTTCTCGTAGCCCTTTTACTTTTCACTACATTCACTTCACCCATCTCAGGAGGTCCCCCATGCTCAGTATCAACGAAGGCGCTTACCCGCTGGTGCAAAAACTAATGGCTCAACCCGAGCGCCTCAATATCACCGTTACTGTGTTGAAGAATGGCGCCACCGTCATCGATTGCGGTCAGAAGGTGCCCGGCAGTTTCCTGGCAGGCAAGTATTACGCCGAGATCACCGCCGGCGGCATGACCGAGGTCGATTTCGAGACTGCTCAGGTCGGTCCGTACACGTTGCCGGCGGCGCGTGTGACGTGTTCGCAACCACTGCTGGCTGGCTGGGTTTCGCAGCGCCATGCTGACCCCATTCCGGGGCAGGAGAACCAGCCCATCCTGGCTGGACCCGCCAAGACCTTCCTGCCGGGTGAGGAATCGGTGCAATATGCCGGCTATGTCGAGAGTTTCGGTTATGCCATTGCACCGTTGCAAACCGAAGAGCCTATCACCGAAGATTACGCCAATTGGGTGGCAAAAGCCTGCAACATCTCCCCCAGGAAGTTGTACATCCTGCCGGCGCCCTCGCGCTCGCTGGTGTGCGCCATCCAGGTGGCAGCGCGACCGGTCGACCAGACCATGCACCGCGTGCAGGAGGAGGGCTTCGATATTCGCAAGGTGCTGCACGTCTATGGCGGCGCTGCCATCCCGCCACTGGCGCCGGACGAAGCCACTGCCATGGGGCGCATCAATGATTGCCTGCTATACGGCACCAACGCAATTCTTTACATGGAGGGCGAGGATGACGCGCTGGAACACCTGGCGTCGCAAATGACCATCCATGCTTCGCCGGAATATGGCAAACCCTTCAAGCAGATCTTCGAGGAAGCCGGCAATTCGTTCCACAACATCGATATCCGCACGCACTCGGTGGCGCGGGTGCAAATCAACAACGTGCTCACCGGACGCACCTTCTGCGCCGGCAAGATCGAGACAGAGCTCCTGTTGAAATCTTACTTTGGGGAAAGTTGACCTTTGGGAACCGGATCATGTGGCGGGCAATGGTCGAGCCGATTTCGTTCGTGATGGAGCGCCGCATGTTGCTCTGTCTGCGCAGCCGCGCCGAGGCAATATCCAAGCACGGATAAACCCACCACAGAGACACTGAGACACAGAGTTCAATATGGAGTATCTCTGTGTCTTGGTGTCTCTGTGGTCTTTCTCTTGGAAACGCATCACTTCCTGTCCCTGTGGGTTTTACCAGTGAACCGCACCCGCGAGGAGGAGCATGACACCCAAACCCGCCACCCGCGACTTCTTCCGCAAAGCCCGCCGGATGAAGGACTACCCCATCAGCGAATGGCTGCACGGCTATATCTACATGAGGTTTCCCTATGCCTACATCGGCAACGCCAAGGGCGATCTGCCGCTGGGCAGGTTGGTCAAGACCATCATTGCCGGGTGGCAGCGGCTGTTCCCGCCGCGCTCCAAGCCCACCGACCCCGACAAGATCACCTTCCCGGATACCTACCACGGCAAGGTGATTCCGTTGGGAACGGCGCGGCAACTCGTTTCGGTCAAGGAGCCCATCGAGAAAGCCTACCCCGAGCAGGTCATTCCCTACAAACTGGCGCGCGACTTGATCCTGGAGCACCCCGATCACCTGGTGGCGCTGGATTGCCCCTGCCGCGCCTCCAAGCCCAACCCGTGTTTGCCGCTGGATGTTTGCCTGATCGTGGGTGAACCGTTCACCGGCATGGTGATGGAACACCACGCCGACAAGGCGCGCCGGATCGACCGCGACGAAGCGGTGGCGATCCTGGAGGCAGAGGAGCAGCGCGGTCACGTGCATCACGCCTTCTTCAAGCAGGCGTTGCTGGGGCGCTTCTACGCCATCTGCAATTGCTGCGCCTGCTGCTGCGGCGCCATGGACGCACACCAACATGGCACACCCATGTTGGCATCCTCAGGTTACCTCAGCCGGGTGGATGAAGACAACTGCATCGGTTGCGGCGCTTGTGTGGACGTCTGCCAGTTCGAGGCGCTGTCGCTGGTGGATGGTCATTCGCAGGTGGACGAGGCACGTTGCATGGGCTGCGCTGTGTGTGTCAGCCATTGCCCCAACGAAGCCATGGCGCTCGAGTTGGCGCCGCACAAGGGAACACCGCTGGAAGTGCCGGCATAACAAAAAATAAACCCCGGAGCAGAGAGGCGCTGAGACATGGAGAACTTATTTCCTCCCTGCGAACTCATTTCTTTTTGCTTTTTTCATTCACCTCTTGCCACTTGCCAGTCAGGAGGACATCCCCCAGCAGCGCCACCAACAGCCACGGCATCAGGCGGAAGATCAGCGCGCCGCCGGCAGCGTGACGGATCTCGCTGCGCACCTCGCCCAGCACCCCCACCGCGAACAGCAGCCCCGCCCCCAACAGCCACCACAGCGCGTTGCCGGCGAACACCTGCAATCGCACGTCGCCCGTGCGCGCCGCCGCCAGCAGCACCAGCCCGGTCAACAGCGTGCTGACCAGTATCACCCCGCTGGAAGTCGGGTGTAGCAGGTTGCCGAATTCGATCATCCACAACGGGCGGTGTTCGGGTTTTTCCACGAAGAACGGCTGTAAGTTCTCCGAGAAGAGGAAATCCAGTTTGTCATAGACCTGCAGGAAAGCCCAGTGCGGGTTGTCCAACAGGAATGCCTGGTAGGTCGCCAGCCCGCTCTCCTTCACCCACGCCATCAGGGCTTTGTCCTTGCTGATGTCGTTGTACTCCGCCGAGCCGCGCACGGCGAGCAGTTCCGCGCTCACCGGCATGCCGCGCTGTTCGAAGAACGCCACCCGCGTATCGTAGGGCAGGATGTTCTTCGCCAGGTTGTTGAGCAGCGGCTTCTCCCAGCGGTTGCTCGCCCCGAAGGTGCGTTGCTGCAGGACGATCAACCCCAGCAGCAGCGACAGCGTCAGCAATGCCGGCAACATGTCGCGCACGTGCCCCGCCCGCCAGCCGCGCCATGCCAGCCAAGCCAGCGCCGGCAGCAGCGGCAGGAAGTAATAGTAGTTGGTATCGCGCAGGAAGATCCAGGCGGCTGAAGCCAGCAGGAACAACGCCCCGGTCGCGTAGACCGCCCAGCCGCGCCCACCGCGTGCACGTTCCGCCAGTTGGCAGGTCAGTTCCAGCCCCAACGCCGCCACCAGCGCGAACAGTGAGAACGCCAGCGACTCGGTCATGATGATGCTGTCCCAGTCCACCACCTGCGGCGAGAGCGCAAAAGCGAAGATCAACAGCGCGCTCGCCACCCGCGCCAGCCACGAGCGCAGCCGGCGCCACAGCGCCCACGCCAGCGCCCCCCATCCCAGCAGCCCGACGGCGAGCTGGAAGATCACCACCCGGTCGAAGCCCGGCTGCTGCGCCAGTTCCGGCTCGGAGTAGAAGTACGGCTGCGAGATCAGCGTGATCTCGTAGTCCTCGACCGGGTTGAGCAGTTTGAACAACAGCGGGTAGCTCGCCGAGCGGTTATGGGAGAGATAACCAGGTGCCAGCGGCAGCCGCGCCGTCGCCAGGTACGAGCCGCTGTCCAACATCGCCACCGATTTACCGAAGGCGCCGTACGCCGTCAGCCGGAAGGCGACCGCCGTGGCAAAGATGGCGAGGAAGGCGAGCGCGGAACGCAGGGAGGGTTTCATGGGCGGGGTAATTATAATGCGGGCCCTGATTATCCACACAGGCACGGAAACACACAGGTTTATTTCACAAAGAGATCAGAGAGAACGCGGAGTGAAATATCTTGGATGGAGATTGGACGGCAGCGCCCCGCAGGTTGGGTTGAGGCAACACACCTTTCCGTATGCATCCGCGTTAGTGGCAATGCGAGTGTTTCAAGCCTCAACCCAACCTACAACTAATCATTCCACCGTCAACGCCGCCCCGTGCTGCTTGAGCCACGCCCGGCGCGCCTTGTAGTCCGGCATGAGCACCGCGACAGCCGCCCAGAAGCCCTTGCTGTGGTTGCGCACCCGCGTGTGCACCAGCTCATGCACTACCACGTAGTCGATTACCTCCAATGGCGCCATCACCAGCCGCCAGGTGAAGGAGAGCGTCCCCAGCGTGGAACACGAACCCCAGCGCGTGCGCGCCGAGGAGATGCGCACTTTGCTGTAGGTGAAGCCATGCCGGCGCGCGAAGTGTTCCACCCGCTCCGTCAGCACCCGGCGCGCCTGCTGGCGGTACCAGGCGGTCAGCGCGGCTTTGGCGCGCGGCTGGAAGTCCCGCCGCAGGCACAGGTAGCCGCCCTGCCGCGTGACGGCGGAACGCCCACCCTCGACGATCTTCAGCCGCAGCGTTTCGCCCAGCAGCAGGAACTCCTCCCCTGCGCGGTAACGCTTCTTGGGCTGGCGCGGCGGCAGGCGACGCATCTTATCCACGGCGGCTTGCACCCAGTCCGCCTTGAGCGCCAGGAACTGCGCGATCTGATGATCAGTGGCGTACAGCGGGGCGCGCACTACCACCCTGCCCCCCGGCTCGATGATGATGGCAATGCTCTTGCGTCTTGTGCGGATGATTTGGTTAGCCTGGATGGTCATAATATAATATTAATATATTGGCTACACGCAGTTATTGTTTTCATGCCTGAAATGTCCCAGGTCATTATTATAACCAGGGTGCACCTGGGCATCTGTTCACTATATGCGCCAACAACGGCTGAAACGGGTGAAAACACACATTGTTTAAGGATTAATTACAAAATAATAACAAGAATATACTTGTAATTAACATAAATGATCGTTATAATGATCATATTGATCATTTATGATCATTTTTTGTTCTAAATTTATACAACGACGCACCAGGCAGTTTGGCTGATTGACGATCGAGCAAGGCGACCTGTATGAAATCTGAACGGCAGGCAAAGATAATCCGGGAACTCCAGGCACGGGGCATCGCCTCGGTGGCTGACCTGGGCATGTCCTTCGGCGTCACAGAGATAACCATCCGCCGCGACCTTGAGGAACTCAAACAGGCTGGGAAGATCGAGCGCGTGCAGGGAGGCGCGCGCCTCATAAAACCGGCATTCCCGGAACCGCCGGTTGTTCAGCGCCAAATGGAACAAATCGACGAAAAAAGGGATATCGCCCGCAAAGCGCTGGATTTCATCCCGGATGGTTGTGTCATCGCGCTGGAATCAGGCTCCACGACTTTTGCGTTGGCAGAGGAAATCGCCAACAAAGAGTGGTCCCAACTTCAGGTGATCACCAATAATTTCATGATCCAGAACGTCCTGAGCAGGAGCGAGCACGTTCGGTTGATCTTTATCGGTGGGGTAATTGACAACGCAGAAATGTGCACTTATGGCGACCTGGCAGAATCCAGCCTCAGGCGCCTGCACGTTCAAAAATATTTTTGCGGCTGCCGGGGCATCGATCCCCACTTCGGTCGATCGAACGATATCTCCACCGGTTTTGAAATGGGGACCGTGCAAGCCCTTTCAGAAATTTCCGACCAGATCATTCTCCTGGCGGACCATACCAAATTCAACCACTGCTTTTCTGTGCAACTGATGCCTCCAGAGAAAATCGACACGATCATTACAAGCAGCCTGACGCCTGATACCGTCCTGTTGCCTTATGAAGAGTTGGGGATCAAAGTCGTCAAAGCCTGAATGGAAACCATTTTGATTTCACTTTCAGGATCCTTAGATAGCGCTTGCCAAGGAGGTTATGAAGGAAAAAAGCTTGAACGAGGTACGAAAATCGATTGTCAAAAATCAGCATAGATCACGGAGGTCAAAATGAAGTTCACAAGTTCGTTAGGAAGAATGATCGCGCTTTTGCTGGTCGCGGCGTTGTTGGCTGCTTGCGCGCCAGCGGCAACCGAAGCGCCGGTCGTGGAAGCGCCAACCGAAGCAGTTGCCGCCCCGACCGAAGCGCCGGCGACCGAGGTGCCCCCGACGGAGGTGCCCGAGCCGGTAGATTTTACAACCTGGTTCGAATTCGACGAAAAGAACGAAGACCCTGCTGCGGATGGTCGCGTGGGGAACGAGTATCTCCGCAATACCATCCCGCAATTCAACGAAGCCTTCGCGGGGAAGTGGAACTGGGTGAACCAGCCCAAAGCCTATGACAAGATGGAAACGGAACTGGTGGCTGCCGTGCAGGCTGGCGCCGAAGTCCCCGATATCTACGAAATGTTGAGCGATAGCGTCAACGCCTTCGCCCAGAATGGGACGGTCCAGGATCTGCGCGAATGGGCAGAAGCGCAACCCTGGTTTGCAGATCTCGATCCCAGCGCGCTGAAAGCCTGCACCGCCCCGGATGGTGCGTTGCTGTGCATCCCAATGACCCAGCGCCCGCAAGCCGTCTATGTTTGGACGGACCGCTATCCGAATGGCTTTCCGAAGACCCCAGAAGATTTCCTGACTCAGGCTGAAGCTTTGAAGGCAGAGGGAAAATACGCCATCACCTTCTACGGCTCGACTGAGAAAGGCGGCAGCGGCATCAACCGCGCCATGTTCACGACCCTGTCTTCATTTGGCGGCGGTCTGGATGACGGCAACGGCAATATGCTGCTCAATACACCCGAGAACATCGCAGCAATCGAATTCCTGCGCGAAATCGTCGCAAAAGGCTATGCACCGGAAGCCGTCTTTGCCGGCAAGTTCCAGGAAGAGGAATACTTCAAAGATTCATCGGCTGGTGCATTCCCCACCGGGCTGAATGGTTACCTTTACCTGTTCCCATTGACCGCACCCAACGGCACCCCGTACGATACCAACACCTCGCAAGACTTCCTTAATGCCTTGGAAGCCGGCGACATCTACCTTTCGCCATTTGTCTCGGTTGAAGGCGTGCAGCCAGGCTGCAACACCACCGCAACCGGTCTGGCAATCCCGGTAGGAGCAAAGAACGTGGAAGCAGCCCACGATTTCATAAGCTGGGTCATGACCCCCGAGCAGAACGCCAATTACGTGGTCGGTCCTGGTGGCGGGCTTCCAGCGCTCAAGACAACGCAGTCCGACCCGCGCTTCCAATCAACGTTCTATCAACAGGCGTCCGAGACCATTGGCGCCAGCGCCTGCCGCCCCTGGTATGGTTCCCTGCTCCGCCCGGCAGAAGCCAAAGAACTGGTGATGAACACCATCTATAAACTGATCAAGGAAGATCCGACGGCAGATATCGCCGCCGAACTGACCAAGACCCAGGAAGAATACAACCAGGGCAATTAGATATAGAATACCGTACGCCTCTCGCTTTTTAGCGCTTTGGAAGGCGACAAGATCAAACCTTCTTGTCGCCTTCCACCGAACGGCATGAAGTAAGCTGAACTGGTTCGGCTGGTTCAGTCTGCTCTGTTTGGGTGTGGTTGAGCGATTCCTTTTGCCAACGATCAGCCTATGCCAGGAACGGTGCAAATATCCGCCGACGCGCCGCATTCATCATGATCCCTTTCAACAGGTTGGTGATCCTATGCAGCATACAAAGCCCCCCCGAAAACCCTTGCGCTTCTTACGTAATTCGCTTCCATTTTGGTTGATCCTGCCTACGGTCATCTTCCTGTTTGTCGTCCAGGTTTACCCCGCCTTGTATACCGTCTGGCTGAGCCTGCAAGAACGGCAGCCATCCGGCTGGACGTTCGTGGGCTTGAAGAATTTTGATCGCCTTTTCAACATGAGCATATTTGGCGAGAGTGCCGGGCATACCATCATCTTCCTGGTCAGCCATGTGATCCTCACCATGGTGGGCGCGTTCATAATCGCCTTTCTCTTGAGTCGCAAGATCCGCTTTACCGGCTTCTACATCACCGTGCTATTTATCCCATGGATCATCGCCCAGATCATCGTTGGGCTTGTCTTCCGGCTTTTAGTGGCTCCAGATTATGGGCTGCTCGCCGGTCTTTTACAGAACCCCGATTTATTCCCCCCCAACGGGCTATCCGTGCTCACTGCCTCGCGACCGCTGCCGTGGTTTGGCGAGTTCCCCTTTCCACCCTCTCCAGCAATGATCTTGCTCATCATCGCCTCCACCTGGCGCGCCATCCCGTTTGTCACCCTCCTGCTTCTCGGAGCCATCGAAATGGTGCCCGGGGAAGTGCTCGAAAGCGCCATGATCGACGGCGCCAGCCTTTGGCAATCGATCCGCTATATCATGATCCCGCTGATCTTACCTACGATCATAGTGTCGATCTTGAGCCTGACCCTCAATGCCATGAATGGCGTCGGTTTGATCTTCAGCCTGACGGATGGTGGTCCCGGCACATCCACCAATATCTTAAGCTTCACCCTGTATACGATCGGCTGGGGACAACTGCAATTCGGTCGGGCAGCGGCGCTGGCGTTGATCATGGCTGTCATCAACTGGATCTTGATCGCAGGGATACTGCGCAACAATAGCTCGGAAGGAGAAACCAACTGATATGCGGAAAATCTCACTCCCATCAGGTCGAAGCAGGAATAATCTGTTAACTCATGCCATCCTTATATTGATCTGCCTCATCACCATGGTGCCAATCGCCACTACCATCCTGATCTCCTTCAAAAGCCAACCGGATATCACCCGTTATCCCCCGGTGCTCTTCCCCTGCGATACACCTGAAAAAACCTTCGACCTGAGCGCCTGCCGTTGGTCGGTGGAGGGCTACATGCGCGTATTAGCGCCGAAGCCGTCCGACGAATCGCCGCTTGGCTTTATCCTGACCGGCAACCTGCTGCGCGTTTACCTCCCCAACACCTTGCTATACGCGACGGCATCGGCGCTCTGCGTCGTTATCCTGGCAGGCATGTCGGGGTATGCCTTCTCGCGCTACCGCTTTCGAGGGCGCAAAGCGCTTCTGACAGCCATTCTCGCCATAACAGGCGTCCCCCTGCTCACCAACCTGCTGGCGCTCTATCAAATGGCAGTGAATCTGCGTAAATCGCCGCTGCCCTTCGATGACCGGATATTCCTCATCGTGGTTTACATCGGTTTCTTCCTGCCGCTCAGCGTATGGATCGCCAAAGGCTTCTTCGATGCCATTCCCCGCGAACTGGAAGAAGCAGCCTTCATCGACGGTTGCAGCCCAATAGGCGCGTTGACGCGCATCACCATGCCGCTTGCCATGCCGGGCATGTCGGCTATTTTCCTGCTCACATTCGTCAATGTGTGGAATGAATTCCTGGCTGGCTATCTGCTGGTCTCAAAGAACGAGTATAAGCCTGCCATGTTTGGGTTGTACGATTTCCTCGGGCAGAATCTCATCAACCTGCAGGTCATTGCTGCAGCGTGCATCCTCATTGCAATGCCAATCGTCGTCTTGTTCCTTTTCACGCGGCGCACCTTCCTAAAAGCCATGGTCGAAGGAGCCATCAAGGGGTGATCGATGGAGAAACCGGTCGTTGCAATAACAATTGGTAAAAATTTATACCGCCGCATGATCGACCCGACGGCGCTGACGCATCTGTCGGAATTTGCCGAGGTCATCCATCATCCTGGCGAAGAGCCGGCGACGAAACAAGACCTGGTCGAATTGTTAGCCAATGCAGATGGCGCCATCACCGGATGGGATGTCGCCCCCCTGGATGCGGATGTGATCAATGCCGCAACCCGCCTGAAGGTTATAGTTCATATGGGCGGGAGTGTCAAAAAGATGGTTTCGGAAGCAGCCTGGAAAAGCGGTCTAACCGTCCTTTCTGCCCGCTCGGCTCTGGCGAAAGATGTAGCTGAGACCACCCTGGCGTTCATGATCGTGGGGATGAAACACATCATGCCGCTTGCAAACCATGTCCGCAAGGGTGGTTGGCGGGATAGTCCCTATTGGCCCTCGCGGGAATTGCATCGCAATAAAGTGGGCATCATCGGCGCCAGCCAGGTGGGTGTACACTTGATCGAACTGCTAAAACCCTTCGAACCGCTCATTTTGGTATACGATCCATACCTGACGGACGAACGCGCCACGCAATTGGGCGTGACGAGCGTTTCGCTGGAGGAGCTTGCCCGGCAATCCGACGTGATCTCGCTCCATGCGCCTGCGCTCTCCACTACATATCACCTGATGAATGCAGAAATCTTCTCCCTGATGAAAGATGACTGCGTGATCATCAACACAGCCCGTGGGAATTTGATCGATCAAACGGCGTTGGTAAAAGAGCTGGAAGCAGGGCGCTTCTTCGCCTTCCTGGATGTGACCGACCCGGAGCCGCCGGAAGCGGATAGCCCGCTGCGCAGGCTGGATAACGTGGTCGTAACGCCCCACCTGGCAGGCTGCATCGAAGATTGTTCTCACATGAGCGTTTTGGCGGTCGAAGAACTGCGGCGTTTCTTCTTCGGCGAGCCGCTGATCGACCAAGTCACCGCCGATATGCTGGATCATATTGGATGAATGGATTAGGCGATGTCCCCTACCGATAAGCAAACCCGCCGCTTGCACCTGGTGCGCGGGACGCCGAATCCAAACGGTGCCCGCGATGCTGAACTGTACCTGTTGAAGGGCGATGCAGCCACCGAACCGGTCGACGGCATTACCTGTGATGATGGTGTATCTTTTCCCCCAGCCTGGCAATACGACCATCAGCCTTTCAGGCTGAAGGTGCTGCACTTCAACGATTTGCACGGGAACATCTCTCAGGTCAGCCGGCGTTACGGGAATAACCCAATTTTCTCCCGCATGGTCTCATACATCGGGCAGGCGAGAATGGCAGCCGAGCATACGCCAAACGGCGCGGTGCTCGTCTTTTCCTGCGGGGACGATATCATCGGCTCCCCCTACGATACGCTGGTCGGCGCTGCCCCCAATTCTTATCAGGTGCATGCCGGCTATCATTTCTATTCCCATGCGGGCGTAGACGCAGGGCTGCTTGGCAACCACGAATTCGACCTGGGCACCAGGCTGCTGGCGCACGCCATCCGCACCGACGCTCATTTTCCGCTCCTTTCGGCGAATCTGAGCAATGTGCCATCGTTGAAGGAACTCTATTCGCCGGCAGCTATCTTTGTCGTCAAAGGTCTAAGGGTGGGCGTGATTGGTTTGACCACACCGGCGGAAATGCGCATCCGGGAAGGCGCCGGGAGCGCCATCTTGAATCCGCTCCCGATCGCCCAGAACCTGGTGCCCGCCCTCAAACCCCTGACCGATGTCTTGATCATCCTCAGCCACCTGGGGAAAAGCTTGAATTCCGCCACCGCGCCGGTGCGCGATGCCGGCGATATGGAGCTTGCCAATAGCCTGCCATATGGCAGTGTGGACTTGATCATCGGCGCTCATACCCACGATGCGATGAACGAAACCGGGTTGCAGATCGAGAATGTGGTCAACGGCATTCCAATCGTCCAAGCCGGCTATGGCGGGCGCTACCTCGGTGAAGCCCACATCGCGGTTCGGAAGGCGCCGGCAGTCTTGGATGCCCATTTGAACTTTACCGCCAACATGCCGGTCGACGAAACCTTCGAGCGCGCATTCGTGGAACCGCTGCTGGAAAAGATCCAACCTGTTTTGAAGCAACCCCTGGGTCGGGTAACAGTCGGCAGAGAGATCATCGGCGATGCTGTCTGTGATGATTGCGCCTACGGCGAATCGGCGCTGCACAACCTCATCACAGACGGGCTGCTGGAACAGTACCGCGCCTTGGGGAACACGGTCAATTTTGCAGTGTTGGATTCAGCCGGCTTGCGCGCCGATCTGGAGCCAGACTCCGAGCTGACCTATGGCGATTGGCTGCGGGTGATGCCCTATGCCGACACGCTGGTAGTGCGCCAGATTGGCGGCGCGGAACTGAAGGCGCTCATCCAGGATAACGCCCGCCGAATCGATATCTCCGGGCAGCCACATATCGACCGCGGGTTTTTGCACTTCAGTCAGGAAATTCGCTATGTGGTGAGAATGGGTGAACGCCGGTCACAAATCACAGCGGAAGATATAACAGTAAATGGCGTACCCATCGAGCAACTCCTCGATGACAACTTCACCTTCATTTGCACCAGCTTTCTGCGGGGTTTCGCTGCCCGCTGGGAAGAGCAAACCGCAAAGGAAATGGCGTTGTTCATCATTAACGCCCGGGTCGGCAAAGGCAGCGATACCGGCTTGTTCGTCCGTGACCTCATGCTGGAACATTTGAAGAAACACGGCGGCATAACCGAACCAGCCGGTGCACGGCACGACGGCAGGTTGCAAGTTGCCCCAAGCGGTGCGTGATGTGGCTCCCCCCCATCCGACGTTTCCGGCAGCTCTGCCGGCGCTGGGACCTCATATTATCCTATAATGGCTATGCGCATCGATGACGCATGGATAAAGATGAACTCACCCTCTCTCTTTACCTTTTACTTTTTTCTATTTTCTCCCCCCCCAATGAACCGCCAGCGCGTCGCCGTGCGCAGGAAGTCGTTCTCCACCCACGCCAACGCCTTCGTCACCCGAACCACATACCACGGGTCGTCGTTCTGCGGCACGCCCGTGCCCTTGAAAGGATGATAACCATACTTCTCTGCGTAAAGCGGTTCCAGCCGGGCAAAGACCGTCAGGTTCCCCACCCGCTCCACCCGCCCCTCCAGGATGACCACTTCGTCCCCGCTCTCCAGGTGCACCACCAGGCGCGGGTCGGCGGCGAGGGCATGCGCCTTCGACGAACGGCTGCCGGCGCCAAAGTACAACGCCTCGTCCAACCACACCCCCCACACCGGCGTGACGTGCGGCATACCCGCGTGCGTCACCGCCACCCAGTAACTGCGGCTGCGCGCCATGCGCTCGCTCACCCATTCCCAGGGCAGCAAGCCTTCCGTGCCGGCGCCCTCCAATCCATAACCACGCATGCGCGGGCGGTCTACGATCGTCCTTGCCACAATGCCTCCCAATACCCTATGATCAACATCAGGAGGATATTTTACCTGTTTACTCACGCCCATGCCCGTTGGGGCGTGCCCAATTGGGCGCTCCGGCAGGGTGTGCTATAATGCCGTTAACATATTGTTAATCAATTTCAAAGAGACAGACCATGAAACTTGGCAAAATTTTCAAACGTAAACCGAACAAATTCCTGCAACTACTGCTGGAGCAGACCAAGTTGACCATGCAGGGGCTGGAGTTGCTCACCCGTTACCTGAAAAAACGCAATTCCGACATCGCGAAAGAGATTCATGATACCGAGCATACCGCCGATGAGATGCGCCGCATTTTGATCGAAGAACTAATGAACACCTTTGCCACCCCCTTCGACCGCGAGGATATCTTTTCTCTCTCCCGCGCCATCGATGACGTGCTCGACTACGCCAATACCACCGTCGAAGAGATGGAAATCCTGGATGTCAGCCCCACTCCGCCGATGGTCAACATGGCAACCCTGCTCTATGAAGCCTCGCGCGAATTCGAGCTTGCCATCGAGCGCCTGCAAACCAACCACCTCAAGGTCGCCGGTGACCACGCCCAGGGTGCCAAGGCGATCGAGAACCAGGTGGAAGTCGTCTACCGCGAAGCCCTGGCGGACCTCTTCCAGGAGCCCAAGAACCTCAAGCATATGATGACCATCCTCAAGGTGCGCGAGATCTACCGCCACCTGAGCAACGCCGCCGATCGCGAGGACGAAGCCGCCAACATCGTCGCCGATATCGTCATGAAGATGAGTTGATATGCCGCCAGACCTGATCGCGCTGGTCGCCCTGGCGCTCATTTTCGTCTTCTTGAACGGCGTGCACGATTCCGCCAACCTGGTCTCCACGCTGATCGCCTCGCGCGCGTTGCGCCCTGCCACCGCCCGCCTGCTGACCGCCCTGGCGGAACTGGCAGGTCCCTTTCTGTTCGGCGTGGCGGTGGCAGAGACCATCGGCTCCGGTCTCATCCAGCCGCAGGTCGTCACCGTTCCGGTCTTGATCGCCGCGCTGGTGGGCGCCATCGGGTGGAACATCTTCACCTGGCTCACCGGCATCCCCAGCAGCTCCTCGCACGCGCTCATCGGCGGGTTGCTGGGCGCCGTGTTGCTGAAAGCCGGCAGCGGCGCCATCCTGCTGCCCGGCTTGATGACCGTGCTGGCAGCGCTCTTCCTGGCGCCGCTGCTGGGACTGGCAGCCGGCTATGGCGTCACCCGCCTGGTGTTCCGCCTGGCGCGCAACGCCCACCCCAAGGTCAACTGGTTCTTCAAGCGTGCCCAGGTTTTCACCGTCATCGGGCTGGGGCTGAGCCACGGCGCCAACGACGCCCAGAAGAGCATGGGCATCATCACGTTGGGGCTGCTCAGCGCCGGCGTCGTCCCCACCTTCGAGGTGCCGCTGTGGGTCATAGCAGCCTGCGCCGTTTCCATCTCATTGGGGACGGCGGTGGGCGGTCAGAAGTTGATCCGTACCGTTGGCGGGCGCTTCTTCAAGGTGCGCCCGGTGCATGGCTTTTGCACCCAACTGGCTTCGGCGGTTGTCATTCTGGGCGCGGCGCTGGTGGGCGGACCGGTCAGCGCCAGCCAGGTGGTCAGTTCTGCCTTGATGGGCAGCGGCGCCGCCCACCGCGCCAACATGGTGCGCTGGCATGTGGCGCGTCAGTTGCTGTTTGCCTGGCTACTCACCATGCCGGCTGCCGGGCTGTTGGCGGCGGGCGTGCTGTGGCTGTTCTTCTCCTGAGCCGCCCACAGGGCGCTTGCGCTTGCCCCATGGTTGCATTTTCCCCGAAATCCGCTACAATTAATGACATTCATACACCAGCTAAGGAGGTGACACATGGCATCTTTAATGGAAATCGAAGGCATTGGCGAGACCTACGCGTTGAAACTCAAGGAAGCCGGCATTCGCTCCACCCAGGCGCTGCTCAAAGCGGGCGCCACCCCCAAGGGACGCCAGGACCTGGCTGCCAAAGCCGGCATCGGCGACAAATTGATCCTGGAATGGGTCAACCACGTTGACCTGTTCCGTATTCGCGGCGTGGCGTCGGAATATTCCGACCTGCTGGAGGAAGCCGGCGTCGATACGGTGGTGGAACTGGCGCAGCGCGTCCCCGCCAACCTGTTCGCCAAGATGGCAGAGGTGAACCAGGCGAAGAAACTGGTGCGCAAGATGCCCACCGCCAAACAGGTGGCGGATTGGGTCGACCAGGCAAAGAAAATGCACCGCATGGTCAGCTACTAGACCGCAACATCTGACCCGCACAGGGGAGGCGATATCGCCTCCCCTGTTTTGATTGAACCTGTTCATATATCCCAGGGAGGGAAAGATGAAACACGTTTCCCTAATCTTATTGGCGCTAGCGCTCATGTGGGCGCGCCTGGCAGGGTGGGGAAGAACATGATTAATTCCACAATCAAAAAGGATTTATATCAGCGCACTTGCACCAGTATTATCGCGACGTTTGAAGCAAATTCTTCAGATTCGGCAGATCACTTTGAACAATATTCCAAAAGCTTATTGGCTGCCTCGCTCATGATGATTAAGTTGAACATCACAGCGTCCTGGATTTTTACATCGTCGATAAACGCATCATAACTTGCAACCTGGAAACTCTCTATTGTTTTTGCATCCAACATGTCTTCGATATATTCCACGGTTTTTTTCATATTGCAACCGCTTCTCTCTGGATGACCTCCACGAATGCCTTGTCATGTGGCTCAGCAAACGTGCTTCTAGGCACCACATCCACCCGCACGCCCAACAACTTCTCGCACTTGTAGCCAAATCTCGCCGCGCCTAACAGCGATACGCCGGGTTCCATCTCCACCATCAGGTCCACATCGCTCCCCGCCGTCGCCTCGCCGCGCGCCACCGAGCCAAATACATAGACTTTTTCGATCCCGTATTTCCTCGCGAGTTGGCAAAATTGGGGCGCGAAGCACCGCAATGGATAACAACCGGATATCAATCTCCATTCAAAAAAATCCTTGCTAAAACTCCGAATTACCTATTGTAATTCCTGCAATTATTCCTATAATATATGTACATATCGGCAATAATAATAGGAAGAAATGATAAAAATCGACGCGATCGATAAAGCCATTTCCGACCTGCTGATCGAAGACGGTCGCATGAGTTGTTCGAAGATTGCCGCCAAGTTGCCCGGCATCTCGGAACGCGCGGTGCGTTACCGCATCGACCGGCTCATCAAGCACGGCGTCATCGCGGTGCGCGCCAACGTCATCGCCGAGGGTCTTGGCTTAGATGTCTGCGCCGACGTTTACATCGAAGTCGATCCTGATAAAGTCAAAGACATTGCACTGACCATATCCGAGCACGAGTCGGTCAGCTACATCGCTTATTCCACCGGCGATACCGATATCAGTATCCAGGTCTTCGCCCGCGACAACCATGAACTGTTCCAGTTCGTCACCGATGTGGTCGGCAAGATCCCGGGGGTCAGAAGAACCCACATCTCCTTTGTGCCGGTAAAGATCAAAGATGATCACGTCTGGCAAATTCCTTCCTTCTGTGTTCAGGCGGAGAAACCTAAAGGTGCATGACCTGAAGTTCCTTCGCCAGTGATAATTTTCTGGTGCAGCTCGTGTGGCGTTGCGACCACGCTTGGGAAAATTAAATCGAATTTCTTTCGAGAAGGAGAGAAAAATGGCGATCGAATCCGATAAAGGTAGTCTGATAAAGACCGAAAAAGGCAAGCTGAAAAGGGAGTTGACGCTTCTGCCCCTTTTTAGCCTGATCTATTTCACAGTTTGTGGTGGCGCCTTTGGAGCCGAGCCCATGGTCGGGCTGTCCGGTCCGGGTTTGGCGCTGTTGTTGATGGTGGTCACCCCGCTGGTCTTCAGCATCCCCAACATGTTGATGGTGCGCGAGATGCAATCCATGATGCCGGTGGAAGGCGGCTACTATCACTGGGTCAAACAGGCTTTTGGTCCATTCGCGGGGTTTATGTCGGGCTGGATGAACTGGGTGGTTTCGTGGGTGGATGTCTCCATTTACCCGGTCTGGACCGCCTGGTACCTGAGCTATTTCATCCCCGCCCTCAACCAAGGGGGCACCATCTTCGGCAGGGAAGTCTCGTCCGACCTGTTATCCTGGCTGGTGGCAGCCGTTCTGATCATCGCCATTTCCCTTTTGAACCTGCGCGGGGCGCGGCTAACCGGTTTGACCGCCAGTTGGATGGGCGTGGCAATGATCATCCCGATCATCATCATGTCCGGTTTTGGCATCTACGCTTGGATCGCTTCCGGCACCACCCCCCACATCCCGTTCCTGCCGGGCGGCGCGGAGGTGAATCCCGAGAACCTGCTGGGGGCGTTGAGCGTGGGCATCTATGTCGCCATGTGGAACTTCATGGGTTGGGAATTGCCAACTGCCGCCGGCGACGAGATCAAAGAGCCCAAGAAGACCTACCCGCGCGCCATGGTGATGGTCCTCTTCGCAGCCATCCTGTCCTATTCGATCCCGACCATTGCGGGTCTATACGGCGGCGCCGGTGAAGATGGCAGGTACCTGGCATGGGGGCTGGAAGAATACGAAACCGGCGCAGGCATCGGTCCCATCCTCAACGAAGCCGGCGTCTCGGATGAACAAATGACAGCCTGGGGCGTCGATCCGGGGCAGGATGCCGGTTGGGAATTCCCGACCATCGCGCACGTCATCGGCGATAAAGTAGCCGGCAAGGACAGCCCGCTGTCTTACTTCCTGGGTGCCATCGTGGGGATATCCGCAATACTTTCCATGATCGGCTTGTTCATCGGCAACGGGCTGGGGGGCACGCGCGTGCCTTACGCCATGGCAGAAGACGGTATGCTGCCGGTTTGGTTGAACAAGGTGCATCCCAAATTCGGGACGCCGTGGGTTTCGATTCTCATCTGCGCAGGGTTCTATCTGATATTCTCGACCTCGGCATTCCAGAACCTGGTCGTCATCGATGTCTTCTTGAACATGCTGGTCTTGTTGGCAGAAATCTTCGCCCTGATCGCGCTGCGCATCAAGAAGCCGGACCTGCCGCGCAAGCGGGTTCCCGGCGGCGTGTTTGGTTTGATCTACATCGTCGTCGCTCCCCTGACCATCATCGCCATCGCAATCGTCAGCCAGGTCATCGACTACGGTTGGCAGGGCGCCATCGGGTGGAGCCTCATCGCCATGGCAATCGGTGCATTGCTCTACATCCCGATCAAAAAATGGATCAAGAAAGGTATTCCGGACGTAGACCCATACGTCCTGGAGCCGGTCGAAAACTAATCTGTTCCGAGTCACATAAATCAGGAGAAAACATGAAAGTACTGCTCGTCGGTGTAGGTGGCGTGGGTGAAGCCATTGCTGTGATGGCTGCCAAAAGACCCTGGCTGGAAACAATGGTACTGGCGGATTACAACAAAGCCCGCTCCCTGGAGGTGCAGGCAAAAATTAAGGATGACAAACGGTTTCCCGTCGAGTTCATCGATGCCCGCAGCCAGGAAATGATCGAAGCGGTCGCGCAAAAATACGGCGTCGACCTGATCATGAACGCCTGCGATCCAAGCTTCAATCAGGTCATATTCGATGCCGCCTACCAGGTCGGTTGCAATTACATCGATATGGCAATGACGCTTTCTCACCCCCACCCCGAAAATCCCTATCGATTGCCGGGGGTCAAATTGGGTGATTATCAGTTCGAACGGGCTGACAAATGGAAACAGAAAGGCATCCTGGCGCTGCTTGGTCTTGGGGTGGAACCCGGCATGGCGGATGTCTTCGCCAAATACGCCGAAAACCACCTATTCGATGAGATCGACGAGATCGGCATCCGCGATGGCGCCAACCTGGTCGTGCTGGGGTACGATTTCGCCCCTAATTTCTCCATCTGGACCACCATCGAAGAATGCCTGAACCCGCCGGTCATCTGGGAACGCGGCAAAGGCTGGTTCACAACGGAACCGTTCTCGGAAAAGGAGGACTTCGACTTCCCGGGCGGGATCGGGCAGGTCGAATGCGTCAATGTGGAACACGAGGAAGTCCTGCTCATCCCGCGCTACATCAAATGCAACCGCGTCACCTTCAAATACGGCTTGGGCGACGAGTTCATCGGGATTCTCAAGACCCTGCATATGCTCGGGTTGGATAACAAGCATCCCATCCGGGTGGGCAATGTTGAAGTGGCGCCGCGCGATGTCGTCGCCGCCTGCCTGCCCGACCCCGCCCACCTGGGTCCGTTGATGGAAGGTAAAACCTGCGCCGGCACCTGGGTGAAAGGCAAGAAGGACGGCAAAGAAAAGCAGGTCTATCTCTACCAGGTGGCGGATAACAAGGAAAGCATGGACAAATTCGGCTGCCAGGTGGTCGTCGCCCAAACCGCCTTCAATGCTGTCATCGGCATGGAACTGCTCGCCAATGGCGTTTGGAGTGGGGTGGGCGTGGAAGGACCAGAAGCCTTCGACCCGCTCCCCTTCATGGATCTGATGGCTGACTTCGGCTTCCCCTGGGGCATCAAAGAGTGGTGAAAGACCGCGTGAATATCTTGAGGATGAAAATATGACCGATTACAAGGATAACTTCGATCATCTCTCCCCGGTATGGACGCATTATTCCGACGTGCTCGTCGACCACGCGGAAGGGAGCTACCTCTACGCCACCGACGGCAGGCGCATCCTCGATTTCACCTGCGGCATCGGCGTGACCAACACCGGGCACTGCCACCCCAAAGTGGTTGCAGCCATCCGCCAACAGGCGGGGCTGCTGCTCCACGGGCAGGTGAACCTGGTCACGCACAAACCGATGCTCGAACTCGTGGCTGAGTTGAGAACCATCCTGCCTGCCAGCCTGGATGGCTTCTTCTTCAGCAATTCCGGCGCCGAAGCGGTGGAAGGCGCCCTGAAGCTCGCCCGGCATGCCACCCGCAAGACCAATGTCATCGTCTTCCAGGGCAGTTTCCACGGTCGCACCGTCGCCACAATGGCGATGACCACATCGAAAACCAGCTACAGGAATGGCTACCAACCGCTGATGCCGGGCGTCTTCGTGGCGCCTTATCCCTACGCGCTCAGGTACGGCATGGACGAGGCAGCCGTCAGCCAATGGTGCCTGGAGGAACTGGAAGCGCTCCTGCAAATGCAAACCGCGCCGGAAGAAACCGCCGCAATGTTCATAGAGCCCGTCCTCGGAGAAGGCGGGTATGTGGTTCCCCCAGCGCCCTTCTTGAAGGGCGTGCGGGAGATGTGCGATCGAAACGGTATCTTGCTGGTCGTAGACGAGATTCAATCCGGCTTCGGTCGCACCGGTCAATGGTTCGGGTACCAGCATTTCGGCATCCAGCCGGATATCATGACCGTTGCCAAAGGTCTCGCTTCGGGCATGCCCATCTCCGGGGTCATCAGCCGCTTGGACCTGATGAAAAAGTGGCTGCCCGGCTCGCACGGCGGGACATACGGTGGCAACGCGGTGGCGGCAGCGGCTGGCGTTGCCACCATCCGCGCCATCAAGGAAGATGGCATGATCGAGAACGCGGTGGCGCGGGGCGCCCAGTTGCTGGCGGGGCTTGCCAGCCTGCAGGCGGCGTATCCCCACATCACCGAGGTGCGCGGCTTGGGTTTGATGATCGCAACCGAATTTCGCGACCCGGCGGGCAAGCCGGATAAAGCCACCACCAAAGCCGTCCAGCACGCCTGCGCCGACCGGAATTTGATGCTGCTCACCGCCGGTCCCTGGGATAACATCATCCGTTGGATCCCGCCGTTGAATGTCACCGAAGCGCAGATAACCGAAGCGTTAGCCATCTTCAAGGCATCCCTGGAAGCAGCGATAGCTCACCCCTAATAATATCATTCCGAAAAAGCATCCCCCCGGTTTCCCTTGTGCACCGCTATGACATTCCGGGGGCTTGCTTTTTTCGTTCATTTGTCATAAAATACTCTATATTACAGAGTACTCTATAGTAATTTAAAAAATCATAAGGATCGACCAATGAACGTCTCCCCTTCCGAAGCTGAAGAAGCCCTGGCTGCCATCCAAACTGCAATCCAGAAGACTCGCCATTCGATCACCCACAGCGGCGCCTACGTCACCCTGATCGCCACCGGCATCGTCTGGCTGGTCGGGTTCACATGCACCCAATTCCTGCAGGGTGAAATCCTCGTCTATATCTGGGTCGGACTAAGCATCCTCGGCAGTGCCCTGGGCGTCTTCCTGGGCACGCGGATCGGCAAGCGCATCCGCAGCCCATCGACAGCCCCAATCGCCAGGCGCATTGGCGCCTTCTGGCTGCTCCTTGCCCTCTATGCCATTGCCGTCATCGGCATCGCCCACCCCACGGATGGGCAACAAGTGACCATGCTCGTCATCCTGTTCATCATGCTCGGTCAGCTAGCCATGAGCCTGCTGTTCTCTTTGTCCGCCGTCTGGTGGGTGTTACCGGTCACCGCCCTGGCGCTCATCGGTTACCTCCTGCTGCCCGATATCTTTTACCTCTGGATGGCAGTCCTGGGCGGCGGCGGGATGATCGCCCTCGGTTTATACATTCGCTCCAGGTGGTAAACATGGCGGAACTCAACGAAATCATCCACCAGACCGTCCGTCTGCGCATCATGGCTGTTCTGGTCACTCTGGAGCCAACCGACGAAGCCGATTTCACCTACCTGCGCGACCTGCTGAAGGTCACCGACGGCAACCTGGGCGCCCACCTGCGCAAACTCGAAGAAGCCGGCTACATTGCCGTCAACAAGACCTTCGTCGAACGCAAGCCGCGCTCTTTCATCTCCGCCACGCCAGCAGGGCGCCGAGTCTTCCAAGATCACGTGGCGGCATTGCAATCCATTTTGCAGAACAAGTGAGGTAATGCACGATGTCCCCAATACGGAGAATCACAGTCGCCGGAATACCGCCGGGGTTCCAAGAGCTCAGTTTTACCAGCGAGGATGTCACCCTCAACTATGTCGTTGGTCCCGATAATGGTCTTCCGCTGTTGTTGATCCCTGGTCAAATGGAATCCTGGCAGGGGTATAAATGTGTTCTGCCGCAACTTTCGAAGCAATTCCATGTGTTCGTCGTTGACCTCCGGGGTCACGGCAAATCGACCCGCACCCCGGGGCGCTATTCGTACAATATTTGTGGGAACGATCTAAAGCGCTTCATACGGGGTGTGATCCAACAGCCCACGCTCGTGGCTGGTCTTTCTTCAGGCGGGGTTCTGGCAATTTGGCTTGGCGCCTACGCGCCCGCAGATGTTTTGGCGGTCATCGCCGAAGATCCGCCCATCTTCTCATCCATTTATCCCCGCATTCAACACGAGAAATTAATGGTCAACAGCTTCAAATTGGCTGTCGATATCCTGGGTCAGCCGGGGGAGCGCGATGTTGAACGCTATCTCTCCCAGGGCGGGATTCCCGTCGAAGGAAAATCGGAGCTTCTGCATATCCCCCGCTTCGTCATCAAGACCATGTTCTTCCTGGCGCGCTCAAATCGTGCTGTGCGTCCCAACCGTCCTTACGACCCACCCTTCCTCCCGTTCAATCTGAGAGCCGGCTATAAGTTCTTATCCGAGTATGACACCGATTTTTCCCGCGCCACCCTGGAGGGTGACCTGAGCGCGGGTTTCTCACCCGACGAAGCCCTGAAACAGCTCAGGTGCCCCATGCTCCTCATGCGGGCTCAGGCGTACAGGCACGAAACCTGGGGGCTGGTGGGGGCGATAGACGATGACGATCTGGAACGCATCATTTCACTCGTCGATGATCTCCAATACATTCAAATATCCGGCGGACATGAAATTCACCTGGCGCAGCCTCAGAGATACATCAATGAGTTGATGAAATTTATTGACAACCTCAGGAACCAGAACAAGCTGCCTTGAATGGAAGTGCTTGCTTTGATCGCCGCGGGAAGATCCAACCAGGAAATTTCGACCGCGCTATATGGCGCTCAACACGGTCAAGCGCCATGCCAATAATATTGACGCCAAGCTCCAAGTAGAGAACCGCGCGCAAGTCGTTTCGAAGGCGCGCCGGTTGGCGCTCGATTTCGTAAAGCTCCCCTCCCAAGAAAATAACACTTTTATAGCACTTTTGATTCATGACGACACTGCCCCCCGGACGTATCCTTTAAGTCAAAACCTGACAATCACCCAAAATCAGGGCGCCAGGGATATAAAAAATAACGTTTTCCAGAAAAGCACTTCCTTTTACGCCATGATCGGGGATTATCGGTGCCGGAGGGAAAACTGCCATGTATGTAACCCAACCAACTCAATCCGTCCAACTCTTCAAGCCTGTTGAGACCGTGGCGATCATAACTGACAGCATTGCCCAGGTTCCGCCGGAGCTGGCAAACCGGTTGAAAATTCGAGTGATGCCGTGCTCAATGACCTTTGAGGAAAATGTTTATGAAGATCTCGCTGATGTGGACCTGAATGACCTGTACCAGCGGATGCGCTTCGAAAAGGATTTACGCCTGGTCACTTCAGCGCCATCTGTGGGCAAGTTCTACGAAACATTTAAAGAGTGCTGGGACAGTGGGGCTGAGAGCCTGCTTTACGTGGGTCTATCCAGCCGCCTGAGCTCTACCTTCTCCTGCGCCCAACAGGCTGCCAGAATGCTGTGCGAAGAACTTGGACCGCGCCCCATCTTCCTGTACGACTCTCGCATGGCAACTGCTGCACAGGGATTCCTGGTCATCGAAGCCGTTCACCTAGCGCAAAATGGTTCCCCACCACAAGAAATCATCGAACGTCTCAACAAGGAACGTCGACGGACCGGGTTTGTGGCAGGTCTGGAAACGCTCGAATACTTAGCCAGGGGTGGGCGTATCGGGAAAGCCGCTTATATGTTAGGCAACGCCATCCAAATTTTACCGGTGCTCTCGCTTGACGATAAAGGTGAAGTCGTGCCAGTCAGCCGAAAACGAGGCTACAACCAGATGATGGAGGAAATCATTCGTTATACGAAAGCCAAAGTGGGTAAATATCACCACTTGTCCCTGGCAGTGATGCATGCCAATGCCCGAAAAACCGCCGAAAAATTGCAGGAGATGGCTATCAGTGAATTCCAACCCGATGAAATCTACATTACCGACTTTACGCCAACCATGGTCGCTCACACGGGACCCGGACTCATTGGGCTGGCTTATCATTGGAGTTGATCCTTTTCGGATAACCATCATGTTCAGACCACAACGATAATGCAGGTTTACAAAATCTTTCCATTACTCCTCTCCTCTTACCTGCTAGGCTCGATTCCGATTGCTTTCATTGTTGCCAGGATGATAAAGGGCATTGACATCCGTCATTACGGAAGCGGAACGGTCAGCGCGTCGATGGTGTTCGAGCATGTCGACCGCTGGACGATTCTTCCAATAGGGATACTGGACATCCTCAAGGTGGCTCTTCCAACCCACCTGGCGCTCCGCTGGGGATTCGGTCAGGGTGGGGCTGCAGCAGCCGGCTTGGCAGCCATGATTGGGCACAACTGGCCCATCTTTTTGAAATTTACCGGGGGCAGAGGCATCAGTTCCATGTTGGGGATTTTTCTGGTTCTCTTCCCTTGGGGCTGTGTTTGGCTGCTCGCCTTTCTTGGAATTGGCTATCTTCTGAAAGACTCAGCCCCCTGGGCGCTGGCAAGCATGGTGAGTATGCCGCTGTTAATTGGGTTACTGGGTGGTTCGTGCATCTTATATGAACTGGTTGGAGCACTGTTGGTCATCGTGCTCGTCAAACGACTGGAGGCTAATCGTCGTCCTTTACCAGCCGCCGGAGAGGAACGAAGGCGTACCATCTGGATGCGATTAATCTACGATCGAGACATGATGGATCACTACGCCTGGATCCATCGCCGCATTTAGAAAGCTGCCGTCTTCTCCCACAAACGAAACATCGAAAAATCAAATGGTCTGCCAAGCCAAGTGATTGACCTCCCAGACTAAAACCAAACAATATTTCTACCAAAGTGCGGTCTTCTTTGAGTGGAAAACCGCACCACTTTTTGTCTAAACTCGAACTTAATGCTTGGGGATTATTTGACCTAATTGTCCCAAACCCCGTATCCCCCCACCACCCGCAGCGCGTTGCCTTGCGGCGCGCCAGCCAGCAGCGGCATCGCCTCGGCAATCAGCGCCCGCACGCCCGCGTCCTGCAGCGAGGCATCGTGCGTTGCCTGGTCATCCCACATTTCCAAAACCCACACGGCATCCGCATCGTCCGCGTCCTCCGTGACTGCATACATATGGCAGCCGGGCATGCCGCCCACCATTTGCGCCGCCCGCAGCAGGATCGTCGCCAGTTCATCCCGCCGACCCGCCTGCGCCATCATTTTTCCCGTCATCGCATACATGTTCGCTCCTCGCTTACCCGCTCGTTTGAACAGCCAGTGTACCAGACCCGACCGGTTTCTTCCAGGTGATCTTGCGTCATGGCGCGGCAGCCGCTGCAAGCGTGTGGCGCCGGCATCCCTCGCAAAAAGCCCCGGGAGGCGATCCCAGGGCTTCATTTCATATCAAAACCGTATCTATTTTTATCCAGCCTATCCGCCGGGCGTGCCCATGATGCCTTGACCACCGGAACCGCCGGGACCACCTGGTCCACCCATGCCGCCCTGCCCACCGGGACCACCAAATCCGCCCATGCCACCCTCGGTCAACGCCGTCTGGTAGGCTTCCGGCGTCATATATTGCGGCTGGTACGCCGTGCCGGTTTGCTGTTCATACTGCTGGGCGAAGGCGCCCAGGTGATTGGACGAACCAAACTTCAGGTTTTCGAACACCTGCCGGATATCCGGCTGGGTCATTTCGGGCATGCGCGCTTCGAGATCCAGGATATCGATCTCCTCAATCGCCCCGCCCACCAGTGTCGCCTGCGCCAGCGACTGGCTGCCCTGCGCCAGCAGCGAGTCGTACAATGCTTGCAGTTCCGGATTGGTGAACACGCCTGCCTCCGGCGACGCCGGGTCTGCCACTTCATAGCGCGTCAGCAGGGTCAGCACCGAGTCCATATGGGTCTGTTCGCTGCCCGCGATATTGCGGAAGACCGGCAAACCCCACAGGTCGTACATCGCCAGGTAGACATCCCGTGCCAGTTTTTCCTCTTCGCGCATGTAGACCAGCGCTTGCTGTTCAGCCTCGGTCAGCGCGCCGGGGGTCACATCTGGCGGGGGCGGCGGCGCTTCCAGCGTGCCGGCAGGTGATTCCGGCATACCCGAAGGCGCTGCCATTGCCGTGCCAACCACCGCTTCCAACGCAGTTGGATCAACGGTTACCTCGGTCACGTCCGATGCGCTTGCCGGTGTGCAAGCCGCCAGGCTCACTGCGGCGGTGATGATCAATAACCATCCAACGGTTTTTGTAATTTTCATCGAATAGCTCCTTTTTTTTCTGTCGTTTGACAACTCAAAGGATAACCGCCGGGAGTCAAAAAGCGGTAAAGCTGAGGTTAATTTTTGGTTTAGCAGCTCACGCCCCCGTGAGCGCACCTAAACGGCTTTGCTTCCAGTTCCCCGTCCCCCGCCCCGCATTTGCTACAATAAGGCTATACATGCCCGCCAACCTTCGCCGCGCCCTTTTGCTCCTGCCGGCAGCCATCCTGCTTGCCGCCCTTTGGGTCGCTCTGTCGCCAGCCGCCTGGCAATTGCATGGGGATCGCCTGCTTGCCGCCAGCCCGGCGGGCGCCACCCCCCACCTGCTGCCCCAACAAGCCGACCTGGACGGCAACGGCTCTCCGGAGTGTCTGTCGCTCCGGCAGCGCCGGCTGTCCATTCTGGACTGCGCCGGCGGGGAAACGCAGTGGCAGTCGCCGGCAGGTTGGCGTGTCTGGCAAGCCGGCGTTGGCGATCTCAACCGCGATGGGCAGCCCGAAGCCGTCCTGCTGGTCTGGCGTCCCTTCCAGCCCTGGTCAGTCGACCGCGTCATGCCGCACGGCGGGCGCATCGATTCCCATCAGAATTTTTGGAGGCAGTCCTGCCATGTCATCCTGATCGGCTTTGGTGGGGGGCGCTGGCGCGAGCTGTGGGCTGGCTCTGCCCTGGCGCGCCCGTTGCTGGCGTTCGCAGCCGCAGACCTGGATGGCGACGGCTGGCAGGAACTGGCGGTCCTGGAGACGGACTATCGCCTGTTGCAGGTGCCGCCTGCCGCCGGGCTGGCGGTGTGGGAATGGAACGGCTTCGGCTTCGACCTGGTCACCCGCCGCCCGGGGGTTTACTTCGACCTGCGGGTGCTGCAGGCGGATGGATCTTACCTACTGGAAACGCACTGAACCATGAACCCACCAACACGCCATACGTATCCATGAGTACGATTACACGCTGCCCGGTGCGTACTTCATCACCACGAACGGCGTAATACGGCTAATATCGTCATCGCTGTGATCCAGGCGGGTTAGCGTGCTCATATAGAAGCAACGTGCTGTTTCTTCACAGATATGCTTGGCGGGTGTTTAGCCCATAGCGCATAAATGCGCTGCGAGCGCCCCCAGTTCCAGCAGCGCTTCTTTTCTTTCCTCATTGACCATGCGCATATATCGGTACAACCGTGTTTGCAACGGGTACAGGAATATCGTACTGTGCCTGGAAAAGTTGAACATTTTGGGGCTGGTGTTCGTCATAACCGGTCTTATTATCGCACACGCTTCGTCCGGGTCGGTCTAAAGCGCATGAGAACGAAATTATATTGTACGCAATTCTGACACAGGCAATCGAAACCTGCCCGCGCTCAATCCCCCAAGCCAGCCGCGGCAAAGGTGATCACCATGGTGGTGCCTTGCCCCTTGCCGCTCGATTCTGCTGCAATGAGTCCGCCTTGCGCCATCACCAGCGCCTTGCAGATCGCCAATCCCAGCCCCATCTTGCCGGAATTGGTCCCGCGTGCGCCATCCGCACGGTAGAAGCGGTCGAACACGTATGGCAGGTCCTCCGGGTCGATGCCCGAACCACTATCGCTGACGCGCAACGCCACCTGCTTCCCAGCCGCCACACTCAGGCGGATCGTCCCGCCTTGCGGCGTATAACGCAGCGCATTTTCCACCAGGTTCTTCAAGACCTGCAACATGCGCCCCTCGTCCACCAGGATGGCTGTTTTCCCCTCAGAGGCATCCAGCACAAGCGTCACCCCCCGCTGCGCCGCAATCGGCTGATAGACATCGTGCACGCGCTTCATCAATGCCATTGGGTCGGTGCGGTAAAGCTGGATCTCCAAACCGCCCGCCTCCACCTGGGTCAGCGTGGTCATATCGCCCACCAAGCGGCGCAGGTGTTCGATCTCGGTCTTGATGGTTTCGAGGCGCTGCGGCGTCAGAGTCAGTTCGCCATCCTCCAGCATCTCCACGTAGCCGGAGATGATCTGCAATGGCGTGCTCAAGTCGTGGGTGATATCCGCCGTCATACGCTTGCGCTGCTGGTCTGCCCTAGCCAGGTCGGCGCTCATCTGGTTGAAAGTGTGCGTGAGCTGCCCCAGTTCATCCTGCGATGTGATCGGCACCTGCTGTTGCAAGTCGCCACGCGCCAACGCCTGCGAGGCTTCGGTCAATCGGCGGATCGGCTTGAGCAAGCCATTTGCCAGCAAAAAGCCCATCACCACCGCCACAAAAACGCCTAACAGCGCCGCCAATGTGGTTGCCAGCGCGGAACGTTCCAGAAAGAGTTGCTCTTCGGCACTGAGCTTGAATTGAAACTGCCTATCCGGCAGTATCCATGCCACGGTCTTGCCATCGACCTCCACTGCCACCGGGTTGAGGATGCGCTCCGGCGGCACCATTTCGCCGATGTCGTAGCCAAAGGTTGGGATCAATGCCCGATACTTGGTATCCACCAGCCCATGCAGACCGCGGATATTGCCTTTGTCGAACGGGTTATCCCCACCATTCTCGGGCGGAGACGAGCCCGGCTCCGGTCTCGATGAACTCAGCCAATAATCGAAAAAGCCCGTCATGCTGCCGTTGGCGACGTAGTAAGTTTGGGCAGCCTCCTTCAACATTGCGGTTTGCTGTTCCACCACCAGGTTCATCAACGACTGCCCCGAAGTCAAGCGGATGAGCACCGAAACGACCAACACGGTGATCAACGCCACCACCAGGTAAGAAAGGATCATCTTGCTCTTGAGCGAGCGCTTCACTCCGTCGCCTCCATGAAGCGATAACCGATTCCAAACACGGTTTCGATGTAGCGCGGTTCATCCAGGGTATCGCCCAGTTTTTGGCGCAAATTGCGGATGTGGATCTTCAGCGTTACTTCAGAGCCGGTGTAGCCATTTTCCATCAGACCGATCGCCAGTTCAGCCCGCCGCACCACTTGCCCGGATGCGCGCATCAACATGTACAGGATCTGGAACTCCAACGGGGTGACATCGATATTCTCGCCATCCTTCTTGACAGAATGCTTGGCTTGGTCCAACGCAATCCCGTTGATTTCCAGTACCGGTTGGGGTTCCCCGTTCGGCGCAGCGCGGCGCAGCACCGCCCGCATGCGCACCAGCAGTTCACGCAGCCGAAACGGCTTGGTGATGTAATCATCGGCGCCCAGTTCGAAGCCGCGGATGATGTCCGCCTCCTGCTGTTTCGCCGTGATCATAATGACCGGCACATCCGATGACTTCCGCAACTGGCTGATGAACTGATAGCCATCCATGCACGGCATCATGATATCCAGCAAGATCAGGTCAGGTTTGTAGGCTTCCACAGCCTGCAACGCCTCGCGTCCATCGGATGCCGCCTGCACCTCGAACTCCTGACTGCTCAAAAAATCGCCGATCATGAGCTGCACGTTTCTCGTATCATCCACCACCAGTACCTTGCGCGCCATAACAGAATTATGGCCGTCCTTTCACCGGCTTGTTGCGTTCCCCCCAAAAAGAAGGGGGAACGCAACCTGATGACGCCCAACCTCGCGCGCCGCCATCATCCGCAAATTTGCCAGCCGGCATCAACCGTCCACGCTCTCATCCGGGTACAACAGCACCGGCGACGCCTCTTGGTTGAGCCAACTTTCCTGTTCGATATCATCATAGTACACCATCAATTCAGCCGTATCGCGCAAGAAATTGACCTTGCCGATCGCGACGCGTTTGACCTTCAAGCCGGTGCGCTGTTCCAGGTCGGCATACAACTCTGCCCGGCGCTCCGGTCGGATCAATTCGATCTTCTCGTACACGATGCGCTTGGAGGTCTCATACTTGAAACCCCATTCCTTTTCGAGGACAAAAATGATCGTCAGGATCGCCAGGTTGGCAATGATGAGCTGTATCCATAGGTCACCGCTCGAACTGGCGGAATTCATGACCGGCAGCGCCGAAATGATAAACAGGTAAGTCATCTCGCGCACCGGCACAGGATCGGTGCGATAACGCAGGATGGTGAAGATGGCGAACAAACCAAAACCGACCCCCATGCCAATCTCGACGCTGGTCAAAAAGCTCAACACGAAGAAGATCACCGAGTTGAACGCCAGAAAGGTGAACACATAGCGTTTGTTATGCGTGGCAGGATAGTAAATGAACCGCACCAGCACGAACGCCACCACAAAATTGAAAGCAAAACTCAGCAACAGCGTAACGATATCACCCACGGTTCACCTCATTCCCCATCTTTTCGAGCTTCATGATCTCGGCTTTCAGCCGGTTCTTCTTCACATTGTGGTACAGTAACGAGACACCAATACAATACTTGCTGAAACTTTGCGGTTGCATCCTTTCAGCCCGCATGGCAGACATAAAAGGCGATGCCGTGTTGCGACCATCGGCTTTCATCTCCACCACTGCAATGCCATCCAACCGTATCTGGGCATCCGCTTTGGCAAAGGTAAGATTCGTATCGACCGTCACCCGTTCGGTAAATTCTCGGTTCACCAACGTGATGCGCGTGAAGGTGTTCCACATTTTGGGCTCCAGCGTGCCAACTTCAAAGGGATAAACGGCTCGCAACCAGCGTCGAACGTCGCCGCTCATCCAGACAGCCGTCCCCGCTGTGGGAATGCGGCTCTTGACGGTGCGATCCTTGACGGTCCTGTGTTTCACCTCCAGGAAAACATCACGCGTCTCCAGGTACTCTCGGCTGCGCACCTTGTAGCGTTCCGCGCGCCCGTTGACATGCAAGGTGAACAATTCGAAATTCGGCGTATCGAAATACAGTGTGCGGTAACGGCTTAGACGGTTGCCTTGCACAGAGAGAATACGATAGTGCGCTTGCAGCCCTGCCACCACCCACAACATCTTATCGACCGGCAATACAAATTTGGTATCCACGCGGTCGAGCAGCGCCGCCGCATCCATATCCCTCAGGCTGATAAGTGGAAAGCCCGCTGCAACAGCCTTCAACCGGTACTGTGTCCACTGCCAACGGCTGTCTGCCGCCGGCGAATGTGCCTGGTTCCACAAGTCATTTCCCATTGTTTGGGTAGATAGTACCGTTTCTTTGTTCAAGCTTTACCTCCGCCGGACAAGCATAGATCGGTATCCGTATTACTCTAATCATATCCCGTCAACCTCAGCGGGTGGTTTATTTTTCGTATACTCCCCGCACCGCCGCGCCCAGCGCTAACCCATTGAAATGCCAACTGCCGCCCGAAAACGTCGGCAGCCGGTCGTTAGGAAACCGGTGTCGGTATGGTCTTATGGACGCCCTCCTCTCTCCCCTCCAAGCATTGTGATCGTCTCGGCAACGGTGAAGTTCGCATACTGGCTGCCAGGCGTATACGTCCCGTCCTGGTAAAGCCCATCCGCTGCGGATGCGCTGGAACTGCCGCCCAGGTAGATATCATAGGTTGCGCCGCTGGCGAGCGCCGGTGACGAAAACACGATCGATTGGTATGTCTTGCTCGGCGCAAAGGTCAGGATACTTGCGCCTGAACCATCCTGGATGCGCACTAGGTCTCCAGCCGCCTGCGCGCCGATGAAGTTGATCATCACGACGTTTTGGCTGGAGGAATCATCCGGCGCCTGCGCCATGCCGGCGCTGCCCGCCGCGACCAACGTGCCGCCCATCATCTTGAAACCGCCGATGTAATCGAGCGCCCCATTCATTTGCTGGGTGGGACCGTTGACGATCACCAGTCCGTCGTTCATCTCGACCGAGCCGTTGGCATCGATGCCATCACCCTCCGCATCCACCACGACCGTACCGCCGTTGATGTAGAGGTGATAATCGCCTCTGGCGGCGAACATATCCCGCCCGGCGCCGCCCGGTGACATCCCGCCAAAGCCTTCGCCCGGCGCCATCGGCGTGCCTGCCATCTCGCGTGGTCCACCACCCGGCGCTACCGGCGTGCCTTCGGTCCCGACCGGCATGCCGCCGAACCCCCTCCCCGTACCCATGCCGGAGCCATCGACGCCGCCTGCCACGTTGATGCCGTCATCGGAAGCGACCAGGTAGATATCCCCGGCATTGAGCGTGATGACCGCGCTTTCGATGCCCTCATACGACCTCAGCACCGCGATATGCCCGCCATTGATCGTCAGCGTCGCATCGGCGTGCATGCCATCATCGCCGGTGGAAAGGGTGAAATCGCCGCTGTTGATCGTCACATCACCATTGGTGTGGATGGCATCATCGGCAGAATCGATCACGAAAGTTCCACCATCCACCACCACACCGACCAGCCCCTTGATGCCCTTGGCAGAAGTGGTCTCATCGATGCGTCCCTGGCTGCCGCCGCCCGTTGTCAAGGTGAGGTTGCCACCCACAACCACCACGGCTGTCTGGGCAGCGATGGCATCCCCGCCCGAGGTGATCTCGATAACGCCGGATGCGATGGTGATGTAGCCCTTGTCGGCATCCGTTTCATTGTCCGAGGTCATCCCATCGCCAACCGAGGTCACAAACGCCTCGCCGGCTTTGAACACCAGGTAATCCTTGCCGCGGATGCCGTCATCCTGCGCAGTCACCACCAACTTTCCGCCGGCAATGACCAGCCCGTCCTTGCTGGCGATGCCATCGTTGAAGTTACCGTTCACGGTCAGCGTGCCCTCACCAAAGATTGTCAGGTCCGCCTTGCTGAAGATCGCCGCGTTGGGCTCTTCGGCTTCCACGTCATCATACACATAGGTTTCGCCATCGGATATGAAGTTCTCGCTGCCATCCGCCAGCACGATCAGCGCCTTTTCCGCATTCAAGATCTTGATCGCGGCGCTGGTGGAGTTACGGATATCGACGCCATCCAAGATCAATCGCACCGCGCCGTCATCGGCGCTATCCACGATGATCTGTCCATCCGCCAGTGAACCGCTCAGGCGGTAGCTTCCAGCGGCAGTGATAGTTGCCACACTGCCATCGACCACCACGCCGGCGCCTTCCACAGCAATCGCATCCCCGTTCAGCGCAACGGCGACCACATCGCCATCATCCCAGGTGTAATCACCTTCATCGTTGTGAGTGTCGCCCATATCGGGCAATTCGATCGCTTCGCCGACCACTGCGGTAGTCACCGCAGTCGGCTCGACCAGCCCCGTCGTTGGGGTCTGTCCAATATTGCTTTCGCCAATCCCGTCGACGCTCCAACACGCACCGAGGGCAAGAGTCAGCAACAACATCGATACTAAAAAGATTCGTCTATTCACTTACGTTCTCCTTTTTTTCGATTGTATGAAAAAGGAACCGTAAAGCGGTATAGAACTGGTATAGCCCCGCAATTGCCCACGCCGTCGATACACGCTGCGGTTGTATAATCGTAATCGAGGAACCATTCCCGCTCGTCGTTCGTCTGTGTCCTATAAAGGAGGAATGCCATGAATGAACACCGCTCCCCTGCCATGATCGTCGGAACGGTGGTGATGCTGCTGGCAATGCTCGCCTGCAACCTGCCCATCACCGCCACACCCACTGCCGAACCGCCCGCCGGCGAAACCCCCGTCCCGGGCGAAATCCCCACCCCCGCAGGTGAAAGCGTCAAGATCGACCCCGGTTCGGTCTACCCGCCGCCCTTCGCCGAATATCCCCCCGCTTCGGTGCGCCTGCCCGATGCCTTCCCCGCGTCCTACAGCCTGCCGCTCGATCTTTCCGGCGTGCGCGGCGTGGACGAACTGCGCGGCGTCACCCTCACCGAGGCACAGCTCGACGCCCTCTCGCAGTACGGCTTCGTCGTCCAACCGCCGGCGCCGGGCGAGATGCAGGAGTTCTACCAGATCTATGAGAGCAACCGCTACGCCACCACAGTCACCAACTTCGTCACCACCGACGCGGTCTTCCACGTCTATCACCTGATCTTCGACAAGATGCTGCGCGACCTGGAGCGCGAATCCTTCATCCCCGCGCTCGAGACGCTCACCAGCAAACTGATGGCGGGGTCCTATGCCCAGTACCAGGCGCTGCGCGGCACCACGCTGGAGGAACCCGCCCTGCGCAACGTGGCTTACTTTGGTGTCGCGGCTCGATTGCTCGGATTGAGCGACGCCATCCCTGCCGAAGCCGACAGCCTGGTCAACGCCGAACTGGCGCTCATCGAAGCCGCTGGCATGCCGACGGTCTCGCCCATCTGGGATCGCGAAGACCTGCCGGAGGACAAGAAACTGATCGAAGATTACACCCAGTACATCCCGCGCGGTCACTACACCCGCAGCGAGGAGCTCAAGAAATACTTCAAGACCATGATGTGGTACGGGCGCCTGACCTTCCGCCTGCGCGACGACTTCGAAACCCGCCGCGCGTTGCTGCTCTCCACCCTCATCCGCAATGATGCCGAGGCGCTGCAATTGTGGCAGGATATCTACGACCCGACCGTCTTCATCGTTGGCAAATCGGACGACCTCTCCTTTTACGAGTATGGCGGCATCATGGACGCCGTCTTTGGCAGCAACCCCGACCCGGCGCTCTTCGCCGATGACGCCCTCTTCGCCAGCTTCAAAGCCACCGCCGCCACCCTGCCGCCGCCCCAGATCAACTCGATGTGGGTTTGGATCTGGGAAGACCGCGATGAAGCCACCACCGGCTTCCGCATGATGGGGCAGCGCTTCACCCTGGATGCCTACGTCTTTGGTCAGGTGATGTGGCGCAAGGTCGGCACGCTCGAAAACCCACGCGACCTGCCCAAGGCGCTGGATTACTTCGCCGCCGCCGGCTCCGATGAAGCCCGCACCATCCTCATCGATATGGGCGAACCCTCCTACGAGAACTACCTGACCCAACTGGACAAGGTCACCGCCGAGGTCGCCGCGCTGGAAGCGGATTCCTGGACGCAAAACCTGTATTGGTCCTGGCTCTACGCCTTCCAACCGTTGGTAGAGCCCAAGGACGGTCGTTACCCACCCTTCATGCAGAACCAGGCTTGGACGCGCAAGCAGTTGCAGACCGCGCTCGGCTCCTACACCGAGCTGAAGCACGATACCATCCTCTACGCCAAACAGGTAATGGCAGAGATGGGGGGCGGCGCCGAGGAGGAACCGCCCAAAGGCTATGTGGAACCCAACCCGGAAGCCTTCGCGCGCCTGAACGCGCTGGCGCAAATGACCCGCTCTGGCTTGCAGCAGCGCAACCTGCTGGTGGGCAACACGCCCGGCAATCTGGATAACCTGATCGATCTGCTCACCTTCCTGCAATCCTGCGCCGAAAAGGAATTGAACGGCGAAACGCTCAGCGCCGATGACTACTGGCGCATCACCTACATCGGCGGCGAACTGGAAGCATTGACGATCGCTGCCGCCGATTCCGATGAGGAATACGCGCGCGACCTGAGCGACCAGAAAGCCGCGCTGGTGGCGGATGTCGCCACCGGCATCGGGCGCGTGCTGGAGGAAGCCATCGGGCAACCCACCCGCATGTACGTGGTGCTGCCGGACGCGCCCTACCGCCTGGGGGTCGGCGCAGTTTACACCTATTACGAGTTCGATCTGCCGTCCGACCAGCGCATGACCGATGAGACCTGGCAGGGCAAGGTCGAAACCGGCGATACCCCGCCCATGCCCGAGTGGACCGGGATGTTCATCGTCCCGTAGCCCAGGAAAGAAAAAACCACGGAGGCACAGAGACACAGAGGAAACATATCGAATATTCATCGTAAGCAATGAAAGAAAACACACCGCAGAGGACGCAGAGATCAGGGAGATGGTAAGAACCTCCGCGTTCTCTGCGTTCTCTTTGTGAAATAAAAACCATGCTACGCTCAAAGCCCAGCGCCGCCATCCTGCTGCTGCTCGTCTTCGCCGGCTGCCAGGCGCGCCCCCAACCGCTCACCCTGGCGCTGATGGGCGACCTGATGCTGGGACGCGGCGTCGCGCAAGCCTACCCGGATGGCGACCTTGCCCCCGCCCTCACTGCCGCCCAAGCGTACCTCCAGGACGCCGACTTGGCGCTCACCAACCTCGAGTCGCCCCTCACCTCCAAGCATCTTCCGCCGTCCGATTACAACCTGTGCGCCGCACCCGCCGCCCTGCCCTCACTGCTCAGGGCAGGCTTCGATATCCTGACCCTCGCCAACAACCACCAGGACGATTGCGCGCCAGGTGGCGCCGCCCAAACCGCCAGCCTGCTGCAGGATGCCGGGCTTGCTCCCGTCCCGCCTTCCATCCAAAGCCCGCCCCTCTACCTTCCTTGTCAACAATGGCTATGCGCAGTTATCGCGTTCGATGATATCACGGCTCCCCTCGACCCAGCCGCCGCGCAGGGCGTCATCGCCGGCGCCGCCGAGCGCGCCGATATCGTCATCGTCTCCGTCCACTGGGGCACGGAGTACGCCCCCGCCCCCACCCAACGCCAGCGCGCGCTGGCGGGCGCCTTCGCCGACTCTGGCGCCGACCTGATCTTCGGGCACCACCCGCACGTCCTCCAGCCGGTCGAATGGCTGCAAGGCGCCGGGCAGCCCCACCCCACCCTGGTCGCCTACTCACTCGGCAACGCCCTGTTCGACCAATCCCCACCCGATGCGCGCCGCACCGCCCTGCTGCAAGTGGCGCTCACCCCGGCGGGCGTCCAGTCCGTCCACGCCGTACCGCTGGTCATTTCCCTGCCGGGTTGGCAGTTGACCCCCGCGACAGGCAAGGATGAGGCGCGTATCCTGGAACGCCTCAATCTGCCCTGACTGCCCTACAGCGCCACCAGGAACATCGCGCCAAAGATGATGATATCCTGGATGAAGTGGATCAGCCACGCCCAACCCATGCCGCCGGTTTCACCGATCGATTTTGCCAGCAGCCAGCCCAAGAAGCCAGCCATCAGCGAGCCCAGTGCGCCGCCCGGCACGCCGAAGAAATGCGGGATGGCAAATACCAGCGCGGAGATGATATAGATCCACGGGCGCGGCAGTGCGCCATCCAGCGCCGTCACCACTCCCAGGCGGGTGATGGCTTCCTCCACGAAGGCGTTGCTGGCAGCCAGCACCAGCACCCACGGCAGCCAGCGCGCATTGCCCGGTTCCAGGCTTTGCCCGCGCGCCATGCTGAAGAAGATGAACGCGCCGGTCGCCACGGAAACGATGATCGCGAAATTGAGTCCCACCCCCAGCCAGTTGTCGCCGGTTTTGATGCCCAGCCACCCCACCGCCTGCGCCGGCGCTTTCATATCGCCCCAGCGGTAGAAGCGCTGCGCGTTGGCGGGTCGGCTGGCGTAGACCACCGCCAACACCAGCAACGACACGACCAGCGTAACGATCTGGTACTTCAATTTGCCGTCCACAAACTCGTTGCCGGTCAGCGCGATAGGGAGCAGCCGCCCAGCCGCCTTGGGCGCGAAGACGCCGAAAACCAGCAGGCTGGCGGTGCCCGCCAGCACGGCTAACGCCGCAAACCATGGGATTTTATTCCACGCACTCATGACGATACCTTGCCGGTTTTCAGGCTGATGCGGCGGCGGTAAATGCTCCACCCGACCAGCGCCATCAGGATGGAATAAAGCACGCCTTCGGTACCCGGCGACAGCAGGGTACCCACCAGATCACGGTTGACCACCACGAAACCACCGGCGAACAACGGCAAGCTGATGGCATTGGCGATGTTGTGCAACAGCCAGACGGTCCACACCGAACCGCTTGCCAGCCGCAGTTCGCCATATGCCAGGGCTTGCAGCGGCATCAGCGCCAACGACAACAGGATGAAGACTCCCAGGTTCAACGACGTGTGCGCCTCCAGCGTGGTGCGCTCCAGGAAGTGTAGATAGTATGGAATGTGCCACGCCGCCCACACCAAACCTGTGATCAGTGCGTTGAGGAAGGGATGCGCCCCCACCGCCTCCAACCGTGGGGTCAGGTAACCACGCCAGGCGAACTCTTCGAAGATGTTCTTGATGGCGACGCTGCCGAACCCGGCTGCCAGTAGCGGCAAGAATGAAGCCAGCCAACCCACGCTGAAACCGGGCAGCGAGAGCGCGCCGAACGCCGCGCCAACCCCCACCACCAGCAGCGTGACCACCGGCGCGATCAGCAGCGCCGCCAGGTACCAAAGCCAACCGCGCTTCAGTTTCAGCCCCAGCCCAAAGTCCTTCCAGCCATCGCCGCCCAGCCAGCGCAGCAGCAGGTTCGCCAGCAGCGGTGAAACCAGCCAAACCAGCGCCCCCAACCCCTGCATGGGGTCCTGCGGCGGCGAAAGCCGGTCCAGTAAGATGCCCACATAGCCGCCGCCCACCGCAACGAGCGAAAAGATGGTGATGTTACGAATGCTCTTGTTCATTTTTCACCTTGTAAGGTGGCTGACCCTTCCGGTCGTCATCCGGATTCAGGCATCCGGTCAGTTGATCGAAAGCGCCCAGCCGGTAGTCGCCGGCTTCCAGCCGGATTTTGGCGCTTTGCAGCCAGCGCAGTTGCGCCTCGGCGCTCAGGATGCCGTATTCCAGCGTCAGCAGGCTGAAGAACAGCGCGCGCGGGTCATCCGCCGTCGACATCTTCGAAGCATACCGGTCATAGATGTCACGGTAGACCTGCATCAACGCCTGGGTATGTTCGATCTCACGCGCCAGCAGCGGCAGCACCTCTGCATCCGCCACTTTGCCGCCGAAGTAGATCTGGATGAGGAACGGCTCGCGGACCTCGCTCGACGGCAGCGGCGTGGTGAGCCAACGGTGCAATTCGGCTTCGCCGGCGGGCGTGATATGGTAGATCTTCATATCCAGCCGCTCCTCGCGCTCGATCACCTCCTTCTCCACCAGGCCGGCGTCGTCCAGCTCCGCCAGCGTGCGGTAGATCTGCGATTGGTTGGCTTGCCAGAAATGGCGCACCGAACTATCGAAGGCTTTCTTGAGGTCGTAGCCCGAAAACGGTTTGAACGAGAGAAATCCGAGAATAGCGTGTTTGAGCGACATAATTTCAGTGCCTTTTTATATATCATATACTATAGTATTGATACTATAGTACTAATATAATATATTGTCAAGAGTTGGCAGCGCTTTGGCAAACGCCTCTGCACACCATCATCCCTGTGCTACAATCCATCCCATGTTCCCGGTCACTTCGCTCGGCATCCTTTCTGCGCTGGCATCTGCCCTGGTGTGGGGCGGCGGCGATTTCTGCGGCGGGCTGGCAACGCGCCGCACCAGCCTATTCGCCGTGCTGACCTATGCCGCCCTTTCCGGTTTGGGGCTGTTGCTATTGCTGGCGCTGTTGACCGGCGAGCCTCTCCCCGCCGCCGCCAGCCTGGGTTGGGCAGTGCTGGCGGGCACCTGCGGCACGCTGGGACTGGCACTGTTCTACCGCGCCCTGGCGACCGGCAACGCCGCGCTGGTGGCGCCCACCGCCGCCGTGTTGGGCGCCGGCATCCCGGTGATCTTCTCCGCCCTCACATTCGGTTTGCCGCCGCTCACCCAGGTGCTCGGCTTCATCATCGCGCTGGTCGGCATCGGGCTGATGGGGCGCTCCGCCATCGGGGAACGCCACTCACGGTCAGCGTTCGTGCTGGCGCTGCTCTCCGGGTTGGGCTTTGCCGCCTTCTTCATCCTCATTGCGCGCGTCGAGCGCGGCTCGGTGCTTTTCCCGCTGGTGATCTCGCGTTCCACCATGCTGATCATCTCACTGATCCTGTTGCGAGCCCGCGGCGAGCAGTTGCCAGCTCCATCCGCCAGCGGCGTGGCGCTGCTCTCCGGTGTGTTGGATGCGGGCGGCAACCTGTTCTACCTGCTGGCGCAGCAACTCACCCGCCTGGATATCGCAGTGGTGCTGTCGTCGCTCTACCCGGCAATCACCATCCTGCTCTCGCGCCTGATCCTGAAGGAACGCGCCACCCGCGCCCAGTGGTGCGGCGCTGCCCTGTGCCTGGCTGCGGTTCCGCTCATCACGCTCTAGCGTGGGTTCGAACGATCGACACGATCCCAGCGCCCTGCCCCGCGCCCCTACGATCGCGACCAGCCATCCAATCATCTACCTCATCCTCTCTTCCCTTTTTTCATCTTTTTCCGCGCCCTTTGCGTTCTCTTTGTGAATTTTCTCTGTGTCTGTGGTAATTTTTTGCCTCGCATTGGCGTCTCCCTCCCGCTTGGACTATAATCAGCCCATACCGCCGTACGGAGGGTACATGCTTCACCTCAACAAGACCTGGTTCAAGGACGATCACGACCGCACGCTGTGGCTGCGCGGTGTCAACCTGGGCGGCAGCAGCAAATTGCCCACCGATCCCGATGGCGCCACCTGGCGCGCCGAGCGCTTCTTCGAACATCGTCAGGTCTCCTTCGTCGGGCGTCCCTTCCCGCTGGCAGAAGCCGATCAGCACTTCGCCCGCCTGCGCCGCTGGGGACTGACCTTCATCCGCTTCTTGATCACCTGGGAGGCGATCGAACATGCCGGTCCGGGCATCTATGACGAAGCCTACCTGGATTACCTGACCGCCGTCGTCAAGAAAGCCGGCGAACACGGGCTGACGCTCTTCATCGACCCGCATGAAGACGTTTGGAGCCGCTTCACCGGCGGCGATGGCGCGCCCGGCTGGACGCTGGAAACCGTCGGCTTTCACCTGCCCAACCTGCACGCCAGCAACGCCGCCTTCGTCCACTCGCAGGTGCAGGGCGACTACCCGCGCATGATTTGGCCCACCAACAACGAGAAACTGGCTGCCGCCACCATGTGGACGCTGTTCTTCGCCGGCGACGACTTCGCCCCACAGCTCAAGGTGGACGGCGCACCCATCCAGCAGTTCCTGCAGCAGCACTACTTCGACGCCGTGGCGCAAGTGGCGGAGCGCCTCAAAGGTATGCCGCACGTCGTCGGCTACGACGTCCTCAACGAGCCTTCCACCGGTTGGATTGGCTGGAAGGACCTGCGCATGAATGGCGGCTCTTTGCGCAGGGGCGCCACCCCCACCCCCTGGCAATCGATGCTGATGGGCGAGGGTTACCCCCAACTGGTGGCGCTGTGGGACCTGACCATGGTGGGGCTCTCGCGCATCGGGCTGCGCATCCACAACAACGAACGCATCCGCGCCTGGCAGGAGGAGCGCGGCTGCATCTGGCGCCAGCACGGTGTGTGGGATCTCGACTCGCGCGGGCATGCCCACCTGATCCAACCGCACTACTTCGCCACTCGCGGCGGGCGCGCGGTCGATTTCACCAACGACTACTACAAACCGTTCGCCGAACACTTCACCGCTGCCATCCGCACCATCGACCCCGACGCACTGATCTTCATCGAGAACGAGCCCCAACATGCCCCGCCGGTGTGGGGGACGGACGAGATGCCCGGGCTGGTCAACGCCGCCCACTGGTACGATAACATGACGCTCTTCATGAAGCACTTCTCCCCAAGTTTCACCATGGATACCAAGACCGGGCGCCCGTACTTCGGCAGGCGACGCAAACAGGAGGTCTTCCGCCGGCAACTGGCAGCCATCCAAGACGCTCCCCTCCACCGCGACCAGCCCGCCCCCACCATCATCGGCGAGACCGGCATCCCAATGGACATGCGTAAGAAGCGCGCCTACCACACCGGCAAGCAGGAGCACCTGGTCCAGGCGCTGGATGCCACCATGCAGGCACTGGAAGCCAACCTGCTCCCCTTCACCCTGTGGAACTACACCGCCGACAACACCAACCAACACGGCGACCTGTGGAACGACGAGGACCTCTCCATCTTCAGCCGCGACCAGCAGCACGACCCCGCTGAGCCGGATTCCGGCGCGCGCGCCATGCCGGCTTTCCGCCGCCCCTATCCCACCGCCACCGCCGGCGAGCCGCTCTCGTTCCACTTCGATATCCAATCGGGGCGCATGACCTACACCTTTCACGGCAGCCCCATCACCACCCATCCCACCGAGTTCTACGTGCCAGTCAGTCACTACCCGCGCGGCTTTTGCGTGCACGTCAGCGACGGGCGCTGGGAAGCAGACCCCGAGGCGCAGCGCCTGACCTACTGGCACTCCCCCAACCGCGAAGAACACACGGTCGTGATCGAGAGGTCCTAATGGCTGCCAGGTCGATCTTCGATACCCTTCTACTGATCGCGCGCCCCGCCGCCGGCAAGAGCGAGATCATCGACTATCTCAAGAACACCCCGCCGGCGGAACGCAGCGCGCGCTTCCACATCGGCGAGCTGGTCGAGATCGACGATTTCCCCATGCTGTGGGCATGGCTCGAAGAGGACATGCTGCTGGAGCAGATGGGGCATCCCCGCCGGCACACCGACCCGCAGGGTTACTTCCTGGCGCCATACTTCTGGGACTTGCTGATCGAGCGCATCGGGCTGGCGTATCAAAAGAACCTGCGCGATCATCCCGGCTATGCCGAAAGCCACACCGTCATGGTCGAGTTCTCGCGCGGGGCAGAGCACGGCGGCTACCGTTCGGCGTTCGCTCACCTGCCGCCCGAGATGCCGGGCAGGATGGCGGTGCTGTACGTAGACGTCCCCTGGGAGGAATCGCTGCGCAAGAACCGCCGGCGCTTCAACCCCCAAAAGCCCGATAGCATCCTGGAGCACGCCCTGCCGGATGCGAAACTGGAACGCCTCTATAAAGAGGTGGACTGGGACGAGCTAACGCAAGATGACCCGCATTACCTCACCATCCAGGGTGTACGCGTGCCGTACGTGGTGTTCGACAACGCCGATGACGTGACAACCGCGCACGGTGCGGCGCTGGGGGAACGGCTGGAGCGCTGCCTGGCGGACCTGTGGGGGCTGTACCGTGTGTAAGTGACGTGTCGGGCAAGAAGTCAACCACAGAGACACGGAGCACAGGGGGCTTTAGAGGGCAACGAATGCCGCGCGTCGTGCGGCAGGTCACGCTTGCGGCGTGACTTCCGCCGGGCAAGACTCAACCACAGAGACACGGAGGCACAGAGGGCTTTAGAGGGGGGAGCCAGATATTCGTTTTTCAAGGTGCCGGAATAAGGAACGAATGAAACGAATGGGTTACGGTTCCAGCAGCGCCTTCTGGCGCAGCTCCTCGACGACCTCGTCAATCGCCTGCTGCAGCGCCGTCTCCAGGTCGCCCTGCGGCGCGTTGACCACCCCGGGGTTCAAGCGCAAATGGGCATGCGCCAGCCGGCTGATGCCGAAAGCGGAGAGGCACGCCAACCGCACCGCGTTCGCCAGCTCCGCCGGGTCGCCCGAATTGTGGGCGTGCTCGATATAGGCATCCAGCAGCGTGCGGATGCGCTCGATATCCTTCAGGAACGAGAGGGCTTGCGCGGGGTCGGGATCCTTCGGGGACTGCTTGGGGATGTACACATAGGCGCCGTGTTTGAGGGCGTTGCGGTTGCCGGGCTGCGCGCCGCGGCGGCGGGCTTGGGGCTGGGGTTCGGGGAGGAGCGGGAAGCCTTCCAGGTGGGGGTCCTTTCTGTTGGGGGATTAGCGAATAACATGCAGCGGTGGTTTGTATAGTATAGTACATTTGTTCTATTTTGTCAAGTGAATAGAGCAAATCCATCGTATTCGTTCAAACTTGTTTATTGGGAAAAAATATCTATAATGAATGAGTAATTTGTCTTCCGGGAGGACAATCAAAATGGCATATTACCTGGACCTGTTCTCACCTGAAACCTATGAAATGTTCTCAAAGTCCGACAGGAAAATATCCGGGTTTCGTCAGAGGCAGTCGAAAACCGCACAACGGATCAAACCCGGCGACCGGTCGGTATGTTATATCCAAGCTGTCCTGTTGGGTTGGCATACTCGAAGTCAAGAGCGAATGCTTCACCGACAACACGCCCATTTTCTACAAAGAAGACGCCCCATTCATCATCCGTTTTCGGGTGGAGCAGATCGTCTGGTTGGCGGTGGAGAAGGCGATTCCTATTCGTGAAGACCGGATTTGGAAAATGCTGTCCTTTACGGCGGGTCACGCTAAACACTCATCGGAATGGACCGGCAAAGTCCGCGCCAGCCTGACAGCATTATCCGAGCAAGACGGGGCATTCCTTGAAGCAGAACTTACCCAGCAGGTATCGAACCTGGTGATATATCCGGTAGATGACGCCGAGTATCAAAAACTGATCAAGCAGCGCGTGCGCCGCGCCGATAAGAGCGTGACGGTATCCATCCCCTCAGACACGGCGCATGACACCGAAGTGGTCGACGCTGCCCATGTGCGGGATTCGATCAAGTACCAGGCATTGCTGGCGGGGATCAGGATACGGATGGGGTTCAACATCTGGATCCCGCGCAACGACAAGAACCGGGTGGCTGAGGAAGTACGGACCGGCAAAGATGCTTTCCTGGATGTTCTGCCCTTGAACTACGATGATGCCACCCTGAAAACGATCGAGCAGATCGATGTGATCTGGCTCAAGAAGCGGGCAATCGCCCGGGCGTTCGAGGTGGAGCACACCACCTCGATCTATTCCGGCATCCTGCGCATGGCTGACCTGATAGCACTGCAACCGAACATAGATATCAAACTGCACATCGTCGCGCCGGCAAGCCGGCGGGAGAAAGTGTTCCAGGAGATCCAGCGCCCGGTGTTCTCGCTGCTGGAGAAGGGAGCGCTATCGGATTACTGCACTTTCATCTCGTATGACAGCGTGGACGAACTGGCGAAGTTGAAGCATTTGACACATTTGTCGGATTCGGTGATCGAGGAGTACGCGGAAGAGGTTGAATAAGTTGATAAACGGTGAATACTATGAATTATTCAACAATTGGCACGTGCAAGTTCATTCTACTGGTTATTCGCGATGTTAAGCATGATTCACTAGGGTACAAATAAGGTTATATGCAACCCCAAACCGGTATTACTTGCTTTTTCCATCCGTGCTGTCATCACCCCATGAGGGGCGTGGCGACCAAAGGATCTCTTTGCGCGACCGACAAGGACCTTTGCCTGCCGCACAGGCTTCAAGATGCCCGAACCTTCCGAGGGTTCCAAACCTTCGGAAGGTTCAGGGGGGCACTTTTTCATTGACAGGGGAGATGCTTCCCCCTGCGGGGACTTCGCGCTTCGCTCAGCATGACGGGGCTGACTTTTTCGGAAGGTTCGGGGGGCACCGCCTTTGATGCGATCCCTTATTTTCACGGTACCAATATTAGGAGTCCGTAGGGCGTGTTCGAGCAGCGCGCCTTCATCGAGGCGCGGCTGGAGGGGTTCAAGCAGAATTACGCAGATTACGAGCGGTATTATTTGGGGTAGCGCCGCCCCCACCGGAAGGGTCGCGGCGGTCAGCCCTGCCCCACCCGTGCGCGCTCGCGCTGCAGGATGCGCCGCAGGATGGCGATCGAAGTGGCGTAGGTCGAATCCATGCCGGCAAAGGAAAGCGTCCCCGCCCCCAGGTTGCGCCCCTTGCTGATCGGTTTATCCGATGCGTAATGCAGTATGCCTACATCGAATGGCGCCGGCTGCAAATTCACGATCTCATTCACCGGGTGGCGCGTTGGACGGTACATCTCGTAGACCGCCGAGAGGTACGGACCCGCTTCCATCTCGATATCGGTGTAGCCTTCGCGGTAGAACACGTCCATGAAATCGCTGTTCTGCAGGAAGGTGCCCTGCACGCTGACCGCCTTCTGGTTATCCAGCACGCTGCCGAAATCCAGGAAGGGCGCCACATCCGCCGCGTTGAAGGCGTTGGTGAACATGTAGGTATTCTGGGACTGCTCATCGTGCACCACGTTGGGGATCATCACATCGCCGATCACACCGTTGAGCGTGGCGCCTTTGCCCATCGAATACACTCCCAGCACCGGGCTGACGTGCTCTGCCACCTTCGCCAGGATGTTATAGGCGCCCAATCCCAGCGGGTAATCGACGTTGAGAATCAGCGCATCCGAGCGCTTGAGGAAAGCGAAATCCTCACCCCCCAGGCGCGGGTCGAAGTTGGGGGGGCACAATTCAGACAGTTCCACCACCTGGGCATCGACCTCGAAGTAATGATCGCTGGCGATGCGGGTGATGCCGCAGCCCTGCTCCGCCCGCAACTGCGCCGCGGTCGATTCCGCCCCATCCGCGCCCTGCTGCAATTTCTTCAGCAGGTAGTACAGCAGGTTCTCATCACCCAGGCGGCGGCGCGATTGCAACTCCACCCACTCGCGACGGGTGGCGGCGTTCTCCGGTCGTTTGAGGAATGCCATCAACGCTTTGCGTTCGCTGAGGGCATACCCTGAGAGCAAATTGGTGATCGAATGGGGGTTACTGGAGATAAAGTAGACCGGGCGCTGCAACAGCCCAGGGCAGGTGCGCTCGATGTTCTCCCACCAGGCGCGCGTCGCCCGCCAGTATTCCGAGAGCGAGCCGTTCAACAAGCGCACTTGCAAGTCGCAGCGCTGGCGCGCAATGATCTTGAGATTGTCCAAAAAGCGCCCGCCCCACACTGCCCGCAGCCGCTCCAGTTCTTCTACCGTCATCTGCAATGCGCCCGCCAGCCGCTCCGGCTGGTGCTGCGCGGCAAGCTCCAGGTCGAAACCCGCCGCAAGCCGGTTGAGCAGGAAGTGCAGCTTGTTCCACTCGATCTGGTATGCCGTCATGGTGGGCAGGATATCCTCGATATCCGAACGCGAGACGATGAAACACGCCAGGGTGCGCCGTCCATCGAAGAAGGTGCGCCTGCGTCGCGCCCGCGCCGGGGTGGTGCGCCAGCTTTCCACGCGCGGGTAGCCGTGCTGACTGAACACCTGGGCGCTCTGCCCCAGCAGCACCTGCTGCACATTCGGCATGCAATCCGGCAGCCGCAGCAGCGAATAAATGAACGCCGAAACATCCGGCGCGCCCGAGCGCGCATTGGGATGCAGCGAGGAATTCATGCTGGCATGGGCTTCTTCCAACGAGCGGATCTGCACCGCCGTGGTCGAGCGCAGCAGCGAGTAGATGGTGCGCAGGTAAAGTTCGATCTCTTGTGAATCCGTGCGGGGCACTGTCCGTTCCATCAAGTCTCCTGCGAGTCGTATTTCCAGAGCCAGTATGCCAGCCCCTGCCATGCATCCCAGTGCGCGAAAGCCGCTTCGACCTCGGCTTTGCCGACCGGCTGCCCGCCGTGGAACTCCTGCGAGACCAGCGAGAGCGCCCAGGTATCCACCGGGATGTGGTCATAGCGCCCCAGCAGCATCAGCAGGTTGGCGGCGGCGTACGCCCCCACCCCCTTGATGCCCAGCAGCGCTTTGCGCACCTCGGCGGTGGGGCGCGGGTCGTTTTTGAAGGCTTCGAGCGCCAGATCGCCACCTGCAATCCGCTGCGCCAGTTCGACCACGTAGGGCGCGCGGTAGCCGCAGCGCACCACGTCCTTCAGCTCCGCCGCGTCCACACCCGCCAGCTTCTCCGGGGTTGGGAAGGCTTTCAGCGCCGGATCTTCCGGCAGCGGATTGCCATAGGCTTCCACCAGCCGGCGCGTCATACCCTTGGTGGCGCCCCACTGGGTGTTGGTGGTGAAGATGGTCTTGACCAGGTCCTCGAACAGGGTTGGGCAGCGCAAGAAGCGTCCCCGCCCTTCCGGTTCGACATGCGCCAGTTTCGGCTCTGACCGCGTCAATTGGTAGAACGGGCTGAAGTCCATATCCAGCCCCAGCATCCAACTCACGCGGCTGGCGATTTCATCCTGCTGCGCCGCATTCAGGCTGGCGCTGCTCGTCACTGCCACACCGCCATCCGCCGGTGTAATGGTGAGCGCGGTCACAGTGCCGCCGGGGAGTTCATCCACCGTGCGCAATTCAAGCGGTTCTTCCTGGAAGGTGAAAGGCACCAGTTGCGCCCAACCATGCGAGAAAATGACGTGCCGCAGCACAAACGGTGGTCTGGCTTTCAGTTCGATGCGCATCCATCCCTCCACATGCGTCGATGATAACACAGATGCTTCCAGGGTTATATTCAATGTACCAGCAGGGAATGGCTTACACCATGGAAAAATCATTCTCCGTCATAAGCCCAAACCACTATCACTTTTACAAAGGCGGGAATACAATATCAGTGCCTGCCGAAACAACCGGCAATGATGTTTTCACACCGATGAGACAAAGCCGCCCAAATACTCCCAGAGGATAGCTATATGCTGATCGGACGTCGCCTGGCTTCCGCAACGCCACCCAACAGGGCGGTCTTATTTTCCATTCTCCTAAGCGCCTACCTGATCAGTTACATGGTGATACTGGCTAAGAATATCGATATCCCATACCTGTGGTACGACGAAGCGGGGCAATTTTGGATTGCCAAGGGGTTGAACCACGATTCAGACCCCCTGCAAGATCCCGGCTCCCTTATGGATGTGATCTGGAACAACGCCCACTACAACATGGACCCTGGGGGGTTCGGCATTCTTTTGCATTTTTGGACCAAACTATCCAATTCCTACCTCTGGTTGCGGTTTCTGCCTTTCCTGTTCATGTTCCTGACCAGTGAAACCTTCATCGAGCTTGCATTCCAATGGACCGATAATTCCCTCATAGCAATCGCGATGGGCTTTCTCCCGCTCCTTCATTTTGAGTTCCTCGATATGGGCTTCGAGATTCGCGCCTACAGCATGGAATATCTAGGGGTCGCCATAGGCATATATAGCATTTTCGCATTATCCAGGAAACTTTCACCAGGCAGGTTGCTGCTCGCGGGATGCATCATGGGGATATTCATGACATCGCGGTATGCAATCTCCGTTGTTTACTTCTTCACGGGGTTATACGTCCTGTTCCTGATCATCAAAGATAACGCCAATACAGCATACCGCATCAGGTCGCTCATGGCATACGTCCTGCCGCAATGCGCCTCGCTCGCCCTTTCGTATATCTTCGCCTTACGAATCCAAAACCCTGGATTGGAAAAAATGGGCTATCTGCCTTACCTGAGCGAGAACTGGCGACTTTTAGTATCCCCCACCAACCACGCGGGCTATCTGCTCGCCATCCTGGTGATGGCATTCATCCTAGTCCTCAATCAAAGGATCTTCCACGGCGTATTCCATAAATACCAGCCATTACTGTTTGTGGCTGTTTCGAGCAATTTTGGTTTCATGATCTTATCGTTCGCGGGAAAATACCCCTGGGACCCCTTCTTGCGAGGCGGGCAGGTCTACTACATCCTGATCCTGTTGTGCGTTGCTGCAATCCTCGGAGAGCTGTTCAAACTGGCGTTCAACCTGCCCGAAGCGGCTGCGGCTGCCGTGTTGATATCCGCTTTAGCGCTTTCGATGTACCTCGTCAGGAAAAACTTTACCATCAGGCAAACGATCGATAACAGCACCACCTTTTTCACTTGCCTGGAAAGTCTCGATTTTTCCGCCTATGACCGGATTTTCGTGGACCGGTTGGAATCGCCCAAGGTCAGGTACCTGTTCGAGTATGGCGAGCTTGCCAGCCAATGGGACGACGCCTACCCGGAAAACTTCACCTTCGCCAAAAGTTTGCCACACAATCAGCTCTTGTTTAATTATCACGAGGTCATCGAGGAGCAGCCCTACATGAACGATCTGATGACATATGACCTGCTGATCACAACGGAGTTATACAGGCGCGGGCAGAATGATAATTGGGTCGCGCTCAAAGACTGCGACCAATTGGCGTTCGTGCCGCGATCAGAGTAGACGGAAATAAAATCACCAAGCGCCGAAAACCCAGGCGCCTGCACCAACATCATAGGGGCGCCCGGGGCCGGTCTCACCAGCCCAACCCCGGGCGCCAACTGGTCGGATACTACGGCACAAAGTTCAGTGGCTGGTAGAAGGTATTGTTGCTCTCGTTGCTCTCCGCAACCGTGTTGCCTACATCCACTTTGACCATAGCCCGCAAGCCGTCGGCATAGATGGAAGCATACTGCATATCGCATTCCAGAATACGCCCACCCTTGGCGTTGGTGGATGGAACGTCCCATTCGCAACTGTGATTGGCGAAAGTCTCCAACCCCCAAAACCGTACTGTATAGGCGCCGGCGGCGGCAGTTCCCTGGTTGTAGACCCCCAGCCGGACGTGGATGGGCACATCGTCATCGATAGGGTTGCCGTAGTTGATCTGGAATTCGCTCACATACAGGTCCGGGAACAAGGGTTCCGGCGGTGGGGGCAACGTCGGCGTAATGGCTTTGATCTGCACATAGAACGGCACGTTGCCAGCCCCAACGCCGAAGACGATGCCATCGCTGGATTTGATGCGGTAGTTGCCTTTGTAGGTGCCGGCGGAACCGGGCGCTTTCATGTTGACCGAGACATCGACCGTGGCGCCGGGCGCCACCGAGCCGGCTGTCAACTGCGTTTCCGCCGGGGCGCTCATCTGGTCGCCGCTATCGAAGATGATCTTGTAGCCCGATGTCCAGGTGCACGAGCCGGTGTTTTGCAAACGCCAGGTCTTGGTGAAGTTGGCGTTGATGACAATCTCGGAATCATCCGGGATGGTCACATCCGAAACGAACGCCGCCCGGTTGCAAGGAATGGGCGTGTTGGTGAAGGTCAATACCGGGGTGGACGTGACCGTCGGCACGGGCGTTTCGGTGTTCGTGGCGGTCACTGTGGGCGTTTCGGTGACTGCCAAGGTCGAGGTTGCCGTACCGGCAGTGGCAGCAGCTTTGGTCAGTTCCGCTTCCACCGTCTGCGCTACTGCCGTTTCCGAACCCACAGAACCGGCGCCGGGGAAATTGCATGCCAGCGGCAACATCAGAATCACAATCAGGGCAAACAAGATGCCGGGACTTTTGAATTTCATGGGATCCTCCTTTGGATAGGTAGAACGACATGATGTGATCAATGATTTAACCCATCATACATCATTTTGATCCTGATAATGCCACTAATTTTTTTGCGAGTTGCGGAGCCTGCTCCCCCTACTGTAAGAAGTGTCGTTCAGTCTTCACGCTGACACGGGCATGGCTGATCACTCTGCGACCACAAGGAAATTTGCCCCCGGTAAACCTGTTTGGTGTGGTAGAGCGCCTGGTCGGCGCGAAGGAAGAGTTTCTCCAACGTTTCCCCCTCCAACTGCAATTCTGCCACGCCCTGGCTGATGCTGACGTGCACCATCTGACCGCGGATGTTCAACTCGACGGCTGCCGCCGCCTCCCTCAACTTATGGGCGACTATACAGGCGCCTTGTTCATTGGTCTCGGGCAGCAGGATGGCGAACTCCTCACCGCCGTAGCGCGCCAGGATATCGACCTGGCGCAGATTGGCAGCCAGGGCAGCAGCCAGGCGCCTCAACATTTGATCGCCCGCTTGATGACCATAGGTATCATTGACCTGTTTGAACAGGTCGATATCGGCAATGATCAGGCTGAGTGGGTGCTGGTGTTTAAGGGCGCGTTTCAATTCCCGCTCACCGGCTTCATAGAAGTAGCGCTGGTTGTACAGCCCGGTTAGTGGATCGGTGATCGCCAGGCGCTGCACCTCCGTAAACAGGCGCGCCTTTTCGATGGCAATACTGACCTCGCCGGCGAAAGCCTGCACCAGCCGGGCATCCTCTGGGGTGAAAAAGCCCACCTCGTGATGGTCGATGGTCATCAAGCCGATGGTCTGCCCGCCACTGATGAGCGGCACGCCGATCCAGCCGTGGGTGTGGCTGACGCCGCCCCAGGCGTTGAAACGTTCATCCGCCAGGGCATCTGCCAGGATGATGGCGTCGCCGCTGCTCATGACCAGGTTGGAAAGTTCATCGTCCATCGGGAAGATATGGTCCAGCAAGGCAGCCTGCTGGGCGAAACCGCGCGCCGCCACGATGCGTATGCCAACCTCCTCGCTGAGGAAGATGGCAGCGCTGTCATACGGAACCACCCGGCGCAGATTCACCAGGATACGGTCGAGCACTTCGTCCAAATGCAACGCTGAAGCTACCGCAGAGGATGCCTGCCGCAACAGTTCCGCTTGCTCGGCTCGGCGGATCACATCGGCATAGAGATTGGCATTCTGCAACGCCAGCGCTGCCTGCCCGGCAAACGCCGAAAGCCATTCGGCATGGTCGGATGTGTAATAACCGACATCCATCTTGTCCACCGAGATGAAGCCCACCACATCGTTGGCGATCACCACCGGCGCCCCCAACCACGAGCGAATATGTCGCCCGGCGTCGACCCACTGCCAGGAGGGATCCTGGGTGGTGTCAGGCACCAGGTAGGGCTGGCGGGTCTTTGCCATGACGCTCAGGTTAGGGGTCTCGCTCAACTGGAAGGTCAACTGCTCCACATTGTGTTGTAAATCGGAGCCCAGTTGATCATAGCCGCGGCTGGAGACGATCCTCACCTGCTCGCCCTCCACCAACATAAACGTGGCAGTATCATACGGAACGATGGTGTAAGCTTGTTCCAGCACCATGGCAAGCACCTGGTTGAGTTCCAGCGTGCCGGTCAGTTTGATGCCCACCTGGTGAAGCAGATATGCCAGGTGCTTCTGTTGGCGCTCGGCTTCGTAGCGCTCGCTGATGCTGTTGAAGATGGTACGGCGCTCCTCAGCAGCGCCCACCAGGCGAGCAGTGGTGACCAACGCCTCCACCTCATCATCCGCCCAGACGTGTTCACGATGGCAGTCCTCCAGCCCGATATAGCCCCACCAATCGCCATCCACAAAGATGGGCGCCACCAGCATCGAACAAACCTGCGCGGCTTCCATCATGCCGTTTTCGGGTTGTGGGGCTTTACTGGCAACAGCCAGCACGGTTTTGCCTCGCCGCAGGCGCACTATCCAGCGGTTAGAGTTCGCCAACCAGTGTCCGAAATTGTCGGCGCCGCTATTTTTGCGGGGGCGCGGAGCCTGTCCATCATGCCACTGGATCGTGCGTCCGGTCACCTGTACGCGGTCATGATGTTGCGAATTCTGGCGCAGGTAAGCCCGGCTGACGCCGGTAGCCTGCCCCAACACCGATAGGACGCGTTTGATCTCGAGACGCCAATCATTGACGCTCAAGAACCTCTCAGCCGCCGTGGCGACGGCTTGGAGAATGGTGGGACGCGCCGCTTGTTTATCACCGACAGGCGACACTGAAACTGATTGCCTTGGCATGATGGTTACCAGTAAAGCACCCTTGTAATCAACTTAATTGATTATAAATCAGCCAGCCGCCAGAGCGCCTGACAGTGCTGTAAAGTATGGGATGAATGACCGAATGACCGGATGACAAGATCATTAGATGATTGGAAAATTAGTTGTAAGTCAATGAGAAAAAAGAAGGGCAAATGACCATGTCAATAGCCTGCCTGCATCACCGCTATTCCGACGAGCTCGATTTCTTCGTCAATGAGGATTACCGGTTCAGCTTATGAGCGGAGTGCGTTACCAGCGTCCTGCGCAATTCGCAAGAATGGGCGACTGCATCTTCCTGCAGGAACTTGACGCGAACGCCATCTTGGCAGGGCGAGGCATGACTCACCCGATCAGCCCCGCCCCTCCAATCGCCGGACGATCACGCAGCATCTTTTCTTTCACATCTCAATTCCACATGGCATCCAGCTCAGCCTCGGGCACGTCGAAGACCGTGCCGCGCGGGGACAAGACTTCGGTCATGAAGTACGCCGGCAGACGATCGTCCGCCGCCGTCATACCCGCTGCCCGGTTGAAGTCCCGCTCCATGCGGATAACCTTCAGCCCGGTGATGTCGAGCCAGTCATCCGGCAGGTCTGCATTGTAGGCGCTGCGCAGCATGTTCAATAAAAATTCCGGCTGGCGCCCGGCGGCGCTGATGTTGAACACACACAGCCCCAACGAGTCATATGCAGCGCGCTGGATCTGGGTGGCGCGCGAGGCTGCCACCGCCGTCGAGGCATCGGTGTGCTCCACCGGCGAGTACAGCGTCAGCCCGGCAGTGTGGTCGGCGCCCTGCGGTGTGGTGCAGTAAGTCACGCCGGTGCCTTTGATCACGCGCGGGTCATACGCCGAGAGCGCCTGCCCTTTGACCGCCGGTACATGTCTGGCACCCAACGCCGCGCCGGTCGCCACCACGCCATTGCCCACCAACTCTCCCAGCGGTCCACCGGTGTAGATCTCTGCCAGCACGGCAGCGGCACGTTTGCCATCGCCGAAACGCGGCAGGTCCATCTGATCATAAGGCGGCGGGGCACTGCCTTCGGCAGCCACTTCCATCATCACCCCCAACGCCGCGCCTACGTCGATGGTATCCAGCCCGAGATCGTTGCACAGCCGGTTGAGTTCCGCGATTTCATCGAGAGAATCCAATCCGAGGTTGGAACCGCACAGTCCCAGCGTCTCGAATTCGATCGGACCCGCCGCCAGCGTGCCATCCGGCTTGGGAAACAGGTTGCTGCACTGGATGACGCAGCCGCTCATGCAGGCTTCGGTGGGTGTACCCACCCCGCCGCGCGCCAGCGTCAACTCACGCATGGTTTCGCCCGAGATGGACTCGACTCCCTCGAAGCTTCCCTCGCTGTAGTTGCGCGTTGGCAGCCCGCCCAGTTTTTGCACCGGCATCACGGTTGAGGCGGTGCCAAAGGCACGCATCGTCACCACGCGTTCATTGGTGGCGACAAGTTTATTGAATTCAGCAACGCGGGATCTGGCATCTTTGCCTTCATTGAGGTTTTGACGACCAATGCGCTCGACCAGCACCGCCTTGAGCCCCTTGGCGCCCATCACCGCGCCCAGCCCGCCACGCGCCGCCAGGCGGAAAGGGTTGTCATTGGCATCGGTCACCGCGATGCCAGCGGCTTTCATTTTCTTTTCGCCGGCAGGACCGATGGAGACACAGACAAATTGCTCGCCGAAGCGCTGACGTAAACCCAGGTCAGCCTCGTTGTTCGGCATGCCCCAGAAGGGGCTGGCATCCTCCAGCCGCACACCATTCTCGTCCAGCACCGCCACAGCGGGCTTTCCCGCCGGGCACGCGCCGGTGAATACCAGCGCACGATAGCCCAGCGCCGCCAGGCTATCCCCCGCCATGCCACCTGCGTTGGCTTCCTTGATGCCGCCCGTGAGGGGCGACTTTGCCCCCACCGAAAGCCGCCCGCCGGTAGAGACCCGCCTGCCCGCCAGCGCGCCACAAGCCAGTACCAGCACATTGCCGGCGCCCAGCGGGTCGGTCTTGGGATCAACCAAGTCGCTCACCAGGGTCGAAGTCAACCAACGCCCGCCCATCAGCGGGTCGGGCAACGCACGTTCACTGGTCTTCCCAGTAGTCAAATCGATCATCAATATTTTCATGTTGTCATTCCTTGCCGTACCACAAACTCCATCCGCAGCGAGCCAGCGCCAAACGCAGTCATATCATATCCTGATCTCAGGGTTTGGTAGAGACCCAGACCGCTTTCACCTCCGTCACCGCATCGATGACGGTCTTGCTATTGTCGCGCCCGTAACCGCTCTGCTTGAAACCGCCAAACGGCACGTTGGCAGAGAACATATCGTAAGTATTGACCCACACCACACCGGCTTTGATCTGGTGCGCCACGCGGTGGACGCGCGCGGCGTTGGTGGTCCACAACCCGGCTGCCAGACCGTAAGTGGTGGCATTGGCGCGCTGCACCAATTCCTCTTCCGTGTCGAAGGCATAGACGTTCACCACCGGTCCGAAGATCTCCTCTTTCGATATCTTGGCGTCATCGGCGACGTTGGTGAAGATGGTCGGCGGCAGGTAGTAGCCGCCTTCCGGCACTGCGGGGGGCGAGAGCCGCTCGCCGCCAAATTTCAGCGTGGCGCCGGAGTCGATCCCGTCCTTGATGTAGCTGGTGATGGTGTTGAACTGCGCCGGATCGACCACCGGACCCATCACGGTCTCCAGGTCCATCGCATTGCCGATGCGCACCTTCGCCGCCATGTCCAGCAGCCCATTGAGGACTGCATCGTAGACCGGGCGCTGCACGAACAGCCGGCAGCCGGCGACGCAGCTTTGACCCGTGTGCCCGAAAGCAGCGTTGAACGCCCCCGGGACGGCTTTCTCCAAGTCGGCATCCTCGAAGATGCAGTTTGGCGCTTTGCTGCCCAGTTCCAGCGTGATACGTTTGATGTTGACGGCAGAATTGCGGATGATCTGCTTGCCCACCTCGGTCGATCCGGTAATCTGCACCTTATCGATGTGCGGGTGTGAGGAAAGCGCCTCGCCCACCAGCCTGCCGGGACCGGTGATGATGTTCAGCGCACCTTCCGGCAGACCTGCTTCCAACCCCAGTTCGCCCAGGCGCAGGGCTGCCAGCGAGGTGACCGAGGCGGGCTTGAGGATGACGGCGTTGCCGCACGCCAGCGCCGGACCCGCCTTCTGGGTAAAGTGAATCAAGGGGTAGTTCCAGGGAATGATGATGGCGATCACGCCCACCGGTTCGCGGCGGGTATACACAAACAGGTCAGGGATCGAGACGGGGGTGGTCTCGCCCTGCACCCGGCTGGGCGCACCCGCCCAGTGGTGCATATTGCCCGCTGAAGCTTTCGCGTCGATGAAGCGGGTGTGGTGAATCGGTTTGCCGTTATCGAGCGATTCCAGTTGCGCCAACTCCTCGCCGTGCTCCTCTATCAAAGCGGCGAAGCGCCGCAGGATGCGTTCGCGCTCGGCGGGCGCCATGGTTGCCCATTTGCCGTCGGCGGCTTTGCGGGCGGCTTCCACCGCACGGTTGACGTCCTCGACCTCGCCGCTATAGATCTGTGCCAGCGTGCTGCCGTCCGATGAATTGATCGCCGGGAAGGTCTTGCCAGAAACAGAAGCCACCTGTTGCCCGCCGATGATCATTTTGATGGGGCTTTGCTTCAAGAAAGCCTCAACGCCGGGGTGAACTTTTTCCAACATTCCATATTCTCCTTTTAATTAGATGATTTCTCGATCTTCGTTTCAATCAATCGGGTTCACACTACAGCCCGGCGGTCAATATCGCGGCGCAGTCATCCGCCGTGGCGGCGCGCACATTGTTGCCGATCATCGCCATGCGGGTGGCGCCTTCGGCGATAGCCTGGATATCGGCTTGCTTCAAGCCTACTTCACCCAGGCGGGTCGGCAAACCCAGCGTCTCAAGAAACATGATCATCACGTTCTTCAGGTCGCCCGGGTGCGCGCTATCCGGCAGATCCAGCGCAAGCGAGAGCGCATACCAGCGCTCCGGCGAGATGGCGGGGGCGTCAAAGTCCAGCGTGTAAGGCAACAGCACCGCCACCCCCAGCCCGTGGTGCAGGTGGTAAGCGCCTGCCAGTGGACCGCAAATGGCATGCACCAGCCCCAACCCGGACTGATCGAAAGCGATGCCTGCCATGGTAGCGGCTTTCGCCATCTGCTGGCGCGCCTCCAGGTTGCTGCCGTTGGCAGTGGCTTCCGGCAGCCAGGTACGCACCATGCGAATGGCTTCCAGCGCGTACAGGTCGGTGAATGGACTGGCGCGCTTGCCCAGGAAGGCTTCGATGGCGTGTACCATCACATCCATGCCGGTGGCAGCCGTCAGGTTGGCAGGCAACGAGAGCATCAGCGAGCCATCCACAATGGCTGTCCTGGCAAAGACGAACGGGTGCAGCAAGCCTTTCTTGAAGCCTTTGCGGTCGCCGATCACGGTGACTTTGGTGACCTCCGAGCCGGTGCCGGCGGTGGTGGGGATGCACACCACCGGGAAGGGCGGGTTGGTGACCGGGACGCGTCCCCACTGCAAGTCCTCATAGTCAACGCCGGGGTGCGAGAGCATGATGCCGGCTGCCTTGGCTGTATCCAGCACCGAGCCCCCGCCCAGCCCCACCACCCAGCGGCAGCCCATCTTCATCCCGGCTTCAACCGCCGGCAGGACGTCCTCCAGGTTGGGGTTGCCCGGCACATCGTCATGCAGCACCACCCGGGCGCCGCTTTCCTTCAATTGGGTCAGAAACGGTTCGGCGATTCCGGCTTTGACAAGACCTTTATCTGTGATAAACAACACCGGCTCGGCGGGTTTATCCAGCACAGCCATCAAGTCATCCACAGCCTTGTCCGAGAAGATAACCTTGGTGGGTAAATAGAACGTGTAAGACATGGTTGCTCCTTTTTATGTTCTTTCGAAGTCATGTGTAAAGTTACCGGGATGGTCTACAAGCCCTCCCAACCCTCCCCCTTGATGGGGAGGGAAATCTGACATGAAGCGCGCAGGGGACCAGGCATCCAACTCGGCAGGGACTTCCTGCTCCAGCACCACCTGCGCCAGCAATTCCGTCACCACCGGCGTGATGCAGATAGTCTGCTGGAAGCCGGTGGCGGTATATAGATTCTCCAAAGGCTGCACCCTGCCCAGGATGGGATGCTCGTCCGGCGAATAGGGCGTGGCAGTGCCCCAGTGGCGCCGGACGCGGAAGCGCCCAAAAGATGGATAGTAACGCTGCAACTGCGCCGAGAGCGCCGTCAACCCCCAGTGACTGGCGCTGCGGTTGGGTTGAGGTGGGTAACTGACCGATTCTGCCACCAACACGGTCTGGTTGGGATAAGGACCCAAGCCGATCGGCACTGCCCGGTCGCCGGAGTGGATGACCTCGTAGAAATCGGCGATGCCGATCATGTTGAAGACTACCGGCGGCAGCGGCTCGGTGATGAAAGCTTCGGTGTGGTGGAACGCAACCGGAATGTGGGCGCGCGCCAGCGCGCCCACCTGACCGCTCCAGGCGCCGCAAGCCACCACCACCTTGCCGGGCGTGAAGCGCTGCCCCCCGGCGATCACTTCCATCACCCTTCCACCCGCAACCTGCATGGCGGTCACCGGCTTGTGGGTGAACAATCGTGCCCCCAGGCGGCGAGCTCCAAAGGCGAAGGCGTGGCTGTAAAGGAAGGGGTCCAGCAGACCCTCGGTGGTATAGGCACCTCCCAGCAGCAGCTCCTGGGCAAGATACGGTTCGGCATTACGCATCTGCGCCAGGTCCATCATCTCGGTGGGAATGCCGGCAGCGGTCAGCGCCGGGCAGCGCTGTTGCCAGTTGTGTATCTCTTTTTCGCTGCTGATCAGGCAGAGGTAACCGATGCGCCGCCATCCGAAGTCCATCCCCAGTTCATCCGGCAGTTGCGCCAGGCGTTCCAGGCTTTGCACGATGACCGACAGGCTGAAGGCATCCAGGTTGCCCTCATTGACCTGGGTGCGCCCGGCGTTGCAGGCGGACGCGCCATCGCCGATATCGCCGGCGGTCACCAACGACACCTTTGCCCCGGCTTTGGCGAGGTGATAGGTCGTTGCCAAACCAACCACGCCCCCACCAATGACAAGCACATCCGGGGATTGGGGTAGAATGGAAGGTGTCATACTCGGGTCAAGTATATGATTTTCCCAAATTCAGCGCAAGGGATGTTAATAATATTATATCAAATGTGTCAAGTGTAAAGGTATAATTAATTTATTCTGATGACATCCAACGGATCGAAAATAAGTGGAAAGAAATGAGAAAAGAAGGAATGCCATGTCCAAGATCAATGACCTGCGCAGTTACATAAACATTCTCGCTTCCGCCGGGCAACTGAACCGGGCGAACAAACCGGTCAGCCTGGTGCACGAACTGGCAAATGTTGCCACCACTCTGGCGCGCTCCGGGCGCGGCGCGGCTTGGTTCGAGCAGCCCGAAGGCTCGCCGTGGGCAGTCTTCGCCGGCGCGGTCGTCTCGCCGAAACTGGCGGCGCTCTCGCTGGGTTGCGAATTGGACCAGATCACCACGGTCATGGGCAATGCACTCGACCCCACCAAAGGGGTGGCGCCGGTGCGAGTGGCGGATGCCGACTGGAAAGCCAACATATTGACCGGCGACCAGATCGACCTGAACAAGCTCCCCATCCCCACCCACGGGCTGCACGACGGCGGACCCTTCATCACCGGTGGCGTGACGGTCAGCAAAGACCCGGTCAGCGGACGCGGCAACCTCTCGTACAATCGCATGCAGGTACTGGAGAAGAACGTGCTGGGCTTCAACGTCAACGAGTGGCGCCACACCATGCAGTTCTATAAGGTGCAGGAAGCCAAAGGTGAGCCGCTGCAAGTTGCCATTGTGATCGGGCTGGACCCTGCCATCATGATCGCCGCCGGCGCGCGCTACGATGGCGACGAGCTGTACATCGCCGGCGCCATCCGCGGCGAGGGCGTGCCGGTGTGCAAGGGCGTCACGGTGGATATCGATATCCCCGCCAACGCCGAGATCGTGATCGAAGGCTACCTGCCGCCGCAGGAACGCCGCGACGAAGGTCCGCTGGCAGAGTTCCACGGCTATTACGGTGAACTGTGGAACAGCCCGGCGCTGCACGTCACCGCGATCTGCCATCGCGACAACCCCATCTACCAGACTATCGTCCCGGGTGAAGCCGAACATATCTACATCGGCAACGTGCTGCCGCGCGAGCCGCTGCTGCTGCGCTTCGTCAAGCACGTCAGCAACAACGTCACCGGGTTGCACATCCCGCCTTACGGCAACGGCTTCGCCACCGTCATCCAGTTGAACAAGTCCAACCCCGGGGAGCCCAAGAACGCCGCACTGGCAGCCTTCACCGCTCACGTCAATGTCAAGATTGCCATCGTGGTTGACCCAGACGTGAACATCTACGACCCGGCGGACGTGCTGTGGGCGCTCATCAACCGGGTGGATTTCAGCCGCGACGTGTTCTACGTGCCCGGCGCGCAGGGGCACGAGATGGACCCCACCGCCGACACCCGCGGCGTGCACACCAAGGTCGGCTTCGACGCAACTTATAAGCCCGACCGCCGCCCCTACGGCGACCGCATCGTCTACCCGACTGTGGATCTGGAAAAGTATTTGGGGTGAGGGGAAGGCTTAGCGCATAACGCCAGCAGCGAACCGGGGCGTTAATTCCCGGCAGGCTAACCGCGCTCTTCGAGGCAGGCGAAGCCGAAGGTTTCCGGTCCCAGGTGCACCCCCACCGCCGGGTTGACCTCGGTCAGCCAAACCTTGCCCCCCGGCAGCAGGTCACGCGCTGCCTGCATCAAGGCGTTGGCGCGCTCGACGGCGTAAACGTGCAGCAGCGATACCTTTTCGAGCGGCTGGCTGGCTTGCAGCACCGCCTCCAGCCGTTTTTGGGCGCTGCCGAGCGTGCGGAAGCGTTCGATGAACACTTCGCCGTTGTAGATGTGCAGGAAGGGTTTGATCTGCAACAGGTTGCCAAGCGCCGCGACAGCCTTGTTGACGCGCCCACTACGACGCAGGTACTCCAGCGTGTTCAGCACCGCATAGGTATGGATGCGGGTGACCTGTTCGTTCAGCATTTCCAGGATATCACCCAGGGAACGCCCCGCCACGGCTGCCTGAGCCGCTTCGAGCACCTGGAAACCCATCCCCAGGCTGACCTGGCGCGAGTCGAACACCGTCACAGCCGCCTGTTTGAACTCGGATGCAACCTGCCGGGCAACGTTGCAGACCGCGCTGAAACCGGTCGCAATGTGAATGGATAGTATCTGGCTGATCCCCTGCACCGCCAGGTGCTCGTATGCCTGGCGGAATGCCTCCGGGCTTGGCGTGGCGGTCGAGGTGGGCTGGTCTGCCATCAAACGCTGGTAAACTGCTGCCCGCGGTAAGTCAATGCCATCCCGGTACTGCTTGCCATCGGAGATAACGACGATCGGAACCACCGTGATGCCCAGTTCCTGAGTGACCTCCGGCGGCAAGTCACAGGTGCTGTCGGTGACGATGCCAACGGTCATGATACTCTCCCTTTTATTGGTGTATAGGTCGACACACGTCAGATTATAGTCCAGCCTGCGCACACTTACCACGACCCGGGTGGAACTTGTAGAAAGCTTCCGGTCACCTTGCACGTCCTGCCCGTTGCGCACAAATTCCGGATTCGCCCTTCACCATTCACACTTTTGGGTTCATCATTCCTGTTCGCAGTCCGCGATTTCCTTTTTACATTTTCCCTCCTTTCCCATAAAATAATCTTAGGGCAAACCACGATGGGAATCAAATACTCCTTCCTGCTATACTTCGAACGTCAGCACCTGTGGGACGCGCTACAGGGCATCGCCGCCTTTGCCCAGCCCGGCAAACTGCCTACCCTGATCGCTTTTCCCGACCACCTGCTCAGCCTGCCTTTCGAAGGTTTCATCACCGAGCGCATCATTCCGGCTGACTCGGATGATATCTCCTTCATGACCTCGCTGTATTTCGCGCCCGACAAGCACGTTTCCACCTACCTGGAGCATTTGTTTCGCCTCAATAAAACACCGGAACCTACAACCCTGCCGGACGGCAGCCAGGGCTTGTCCGTGGGTCGTATCTATATCTACGTGCACAATGACCTGCGTTCACTGGAACAGGGTATCTACCAGCCGGAACTGAGCCTGCTGCGCTTCGAGGCTGCCTCTACCCCGATGAGTATGCTGTTCGTCGATTCGATCTGTGTGCGCGAGCGCTTCTGTCAATTCCTCGCCGGATTCCACGGCGTGTGCGGCGTGTTGAACATGGAGGACTATGGACGGCTGATCTGGCTCAACGGCAAGGCGATGGACGAAGACCTGCCCGACCCGTGGCTCTCCCCCGCCGAGATCGTCGAACACCTGCGCCAGCGATCCCGTGGGGCGAGCCAATCCCTTTGAGTTTTTCCGCCTGCTGAAATATACACAGTAAGCACCGCCCGGCGCCTGTAGGAAAAATTTATAAAAGTGGGTGTGCCAAAAGTGATTAATTTATCATGGCGCGGGGAGGAATTTTTCATTAACAGGGGAGATGCTTCCCCCTGCGGGGACTTCGCGCTTCGCTCAGCATGACGAATCTGACTTTTGGGACAGCTCGTTTCAACGATACCGCATCAAGCCATGTGTCATCCCGCAGGCAGTGTCGATCTCAGCATCCGCCCCAATTCAAGTTAAACCCTTCCCGCCGATCTTGTAGACTCCGTCCATATCGGTGCCGTAGGTATGTCCGGCGTAGGAGCGCTCGTCCACCGGGTTAAGCCCGGCAGCCATCGCCGGCGTGATGATCGAAAACGAGCGCAACGTCTTCATTTTCTTCTCGATGGCGTCCACCCCGCTATCATCGACCTCCCAACCCAGGTGATCGAACTTGCTCAAGTCCATGGGAACGGTGTAACCGCGCAGCGTCTTTTCCTTGAGCACATTGAAGTACACCTCGAAGTACGACATGACCAGCTCGCGATAGGTGCGGTAGACCGGTTCGCGGAAGCGCAGCCCGACGTGGTTGGACTTGGCGACTGCGCCCAGGCAGCCGTGCTCGCGGTAGATCGCCAGCACGTGATCGTCATCCCGCCCCGGCACCGGCAGCAGGTCGATCACCACCGGCGGGTAGCCCAGCCGGCGGAGCGCCATGGCGCCGAACAGCCCACCATCCAGGCAGTGCGCCCGCCGCTCGCGAATGACGCGCAGCGAACTGGCGTTCTCGTCCTGGTTGCGGTAGGGGATGCTATCCAGGAAGTCCTGGATCTTCATGGGCGTGGTGAGCGACTTGAGCAGGGCTTTTTCTTTGGATGTGAGGTGGTCTTCGAAGATTTTGGGCATAAAAAACTCCGGGAGTTGTATACTTATCTTAATAAATAATTTTGATATGCCATCAAAAGTACTTTAACCAAGGGTTGGTCACAAATATATCCTGAATGTTCTGTTAATAACAGCCTATTAATGTTCAATAACTTACGAAAATTTACATACCTATCATCAATCACACTAGCTTTTGGAATGTAAAAACAATTTGGGATCATGTCCAACTTTAGGTTTTCATTAAACCTTATTCTATCCGGCTTAAGCGAGTAAATTGGTAAAACAACCAACCCTTTGATGCGAATAACTTTTTTCTCAATCCACTCATGCTGGTCGCCTATAGTTAATGTGTTCTCCCCTGAGATTTTATAAAAATTTGTCGTGTTGTCGCTATGTCCAATTTTTATCTGGATGAATAAATTCTTAAACACTTGGAGAAATTCAGCTTCTTGGAATCCTTCTATTACTATTGGTTGGCTTGGAGGGAGGCTACAATAGTCTTCAAATTCGTCTGAAACCGTATTTATGGTCATCCGAGCATTTCAATTCAATGAGTTGGTTTACTTGCAGAGTTAGAATCAGGCACAGCAGGTAATCGTTTTATACAGCCGATTGACCCGAGGAGGCTGAGCCGCTGTTTTATTCACATTCTGGCTGGGATCGGTTTTGAATATCTGATCACTACTTCAAGAAATCCTCACACAACCAATTTGTCACTTTCGGGCATTCCCCAGCGACTTCCTTAATGTAGCTACAATTAAACTGGCGCAAAGGAAAACGTATGGAAAAGACAGTCACAAAGTACAAAGGCCTGGAGGAATCGCTCAAAGCGCAAAACGTGGTCATGCCTTTGGAAAAAACAAGCCCTGACTTCTCCGAGCTTTACCGCAAGCATGTCAACTCGGTCTATTACTACTTGCTAAGCCGGGTTCGCAACACAGCCGATGCTGAAGACCTGACTTCCCAAACCTTCATTACCGCGCTGGAAACAATGCACAAGCTCCGCGACCCGGACAAGTTCACGCCGTGGCTGTTCAGGATCGCCCGCAACAAAGCCATGGACTACTTCCGACGGGCTCGCAGACACCCGACGCAGGGTTTCAACGAAGAATTGGGACAATCCCTTTCAATTCTTAGGCAAGATGACAGGCTAGAGCAGGATCGAATAATCGAACTGGAACAGCTCATCGCCGGACTCAAACCCATCGAGCAGGAGTATCTCAGATTGAGACTTATCGCCGAACTACCCTTCGCGGAGATCGCGTCAATCCTCGGAAAATCCGAATCCCGCATCAAAAAATCTTATTACCGGCTCCTGGAGCGCCTTCAAGCCCAGGTGGAGTGAAAAAATGAACAACTTTACCCCCTTCGAAAACCAAATCCGTGAGACCTACCATCTTTCAGAGATGGACCCGGCATTTTCAACCCGCCTGGAACGCGACTTGAAAGTCCGCAAGGCGGAACTTTCTCAACCTACCCGCAAGGCGAACCAGTTTCACTGGGCATATGTGCTGACTCCGCTAGCGCTATTGGTGGTAATGGTCTTCGCCATCGGACCCAATATGGTTTGGGCTCAGGTACTGCAATGGCTTGGCTACGTGCCTGGCGTAGGTTTGGTGGATTCGAATACTCAGATCATGTTGCTTGAAGCGCCCCAGCAAATGGAGCGAGAAGGAGTCTTGCTTAAAATTGACAATGGCATCTTCTCACCCGATAAATCCATAGTCCAATACAGTTTTTTTAATGTACCGGATCCTGTTTTCTATCCGGATATGCAACTTGTGCAATGCTCTGAAAGCGCTTACCTTGAAACGGCAGATGGCAACCGCTATGTTGAGATTCAGCGCGGAGAGTTCGAAGGCTTGCCGGCAGGAACAGAATCCGCGACCCTGGTTTTTCCTTGTATTTCCAACGTACTCCTCGGATCTGCACCTGAAAATTGGCGCGTGAGTCTTCGCCTGGTGCCCGCTCCTGCAGAAGCCATGACCGACCTGGTATTGGATGTGCTACCTGTTGAGCAAGAGCCACAACCGACCGAACTCGCCACCGAACCAGAAACCCAAGTTCCACAAACTCAGCCAGACACATTGCTTGCCAGTGCGGAGCCTGTACCGGATGGCATTCAGGTGAAAGCAGTCATCCCCGTAGAGGACAGTCTCATCTTGGTGGGTAGCTATGCCATCCCACCCGAAATAAGCGAAGCATCCTGGCTTTTTGAAGGTGCAATCGAACTCAAGGATTCACTCGGGAATCCAATCAGAACCCGCGTCCCCGAAGACTACCAATCCCTGGTCAATAGCCTGGGTGGAGATCCGTCTCAGAACTGGGCGTTACAATTCAAACCTGCCCCGCATCAGTCCCCATTGCAACTGGAACAATCGCTGGTCATGACCCAACCGCTCCCGGAATCTTCTCTCGAATATGAAATCGACTTGCCGGAAGATTTGGACTCGTGGGTTCAGATCACCCTCGATCAAGACCTCCAGATCGACGGGCATACCATCCACCTGTTGTATTTGGGGCTTAGCCACGATCCTGATAACACCGCATGGCTTATCCTGGATAAAGGACCCGAAGTCTTCGACATCCGGCTCCAGGTTCTGGACCCCAATAGCCAAACAAGAATTGATTCGATACAGACGAAGGAATTGGATGACAAGGTCATTATCGACTTCACGATTCCTGAGACCGCTGGCAGAAAACTCCTGTTGAATTTCTACGAACCGACGGTTGTCAGCAAGAGTTATTCCCTCTTAGGCACCTGGGCACCGGATGCGCAGGTGATTTCAGCCCTTTCTACCCCTGAGGCTGTGTCCCAGGTCTGCCTCAGTTACGATCAATATCAGGCGCCTGCACCAGATATCGCTGCAATTCCAGCAGGCAAAATACTGGTCGTGCGCAATACCGATCGCGGCGAGGAGCTGATCCTCTCCAACCTGGACGGAAGCGATCCGCAGGTTTTGGATACCCAGGGAGGCTGGGACGGCGCATTATCTCTGGATGGCTCAAAGTTATTCTATCTTGGCGATCTCGATCGAACCATGCACATCCTGGACCTTAGAACAGGCGAAGAGGAACTCTTGCCATTTACAGAGCACGTCTCCGGAATTCAGCCCATTTGGTCTCCAGACGGAAGCATGATCGCTTTTTATGGATTAGGCTATGCCCCCAATGTCTTGCGCCTGGAAGACTGGTCAGTGGACAGCGTCCAGATCTCTGCCCAGGCTAGGATCGATGGCTGGTCGCCGGAGAATGAACTCTACGTCACCGAGTTGGCTTATGTCGGCAATCCTGGCAGGACATTGGCATACGATTTCACTACCAGAACCAGTCATGAAGTAAATTTGCCGAACATGTTGGTCCACTCAACCAACGCATACCCGCTATCCGCCGAGAATGGAAAGTTCATTTATACTAACTCCGATGGAACGGCAGCCTATATTTACGACCCAGCCACCCAGGAAACAACAACACTGGTGGAAGGATTGAAGGTTTACAACCTGGGCTGGGCAGGGCGTGATTGGGCTGTGGTCAGCATTCAGGAAGATTCAGGCAAATCGGCTGCCACAATGCTCGTCAACCCGCTCACCTGCCAAACCATCCGTCTTCCTTACGTTGAAGATGGGAGGAACTTTGGCATGGTCATGGATGCGGTAATGCCGTAGATACAACGTAAAAAGTCAATGCCTTCGTGGCTGTCTCAAAAGTAATGAGGCAGCCACTTTGGATATGCTCTTTACCCCGCTTCTACGCCCAATTCCCCGCCCCTGCGAGGGGCAGGGATACAGGGGAAGGGTGAAAAAGGATTCGTTACTGTGCCTTTTTCTACATTCTGAACTGTCAAGCTCCAAAAAACGTTCCCATTCATAAGTAGACAAATTTAGTTTCTAAGACCAGTTGCATACTCAAACGGAGTCAGGTTTTGAAGCGCCTCATGAGGCGGTTGACTGTTGTACATCTCCTGCCATTCTTCTGTTAGATCTTGTGTCTCTTGAAGGTTTTCCAACAAATAAGCATCCAGTACATCCTCCCGATAGGTTCGATTCAATCGCTCTACATAACCATTCTGGTTCGGTTTTCCGGGCTGGATGAAAATCCAACAAACACTATGCTCTTGCGCCCATTGTGCTGTATGTCTGGCAATAAATTCCAGACCATTATCACTGCGAATCCGCTTCGGATATCCTCTCCATTTGGCAACCCTGTCCAAGTAATTCCCATTAAAACTATTTGCTGACCTTTGATTGATATTGCAAGAGCATAATGCGTACTTGTTATTCTATTCCGAAGGAATTTTCTCTCACCCCAGCAGCGCCATCACTTCATGCCGCGCCGGCAGCGAGGTTTGCGCCCCCAGACGGGTGCAAGCCAGCGCCCCGGCGGCATTGGCAAAGCGCGCCGCCTCCACCAGCGGCATGCCCTCCAGCAGCGCCACCGCCAGCCCGCCGATGAAGGCATCGCCCGCCGCGGTGGTATCGACCACCTCGACCGGGAAGCCCGACAGGTGCACCTGACCTTCCGCGGCAGATACCAACGCCCCCTGCTCTCCCAACGTCAAAACCACCTGACGAGCGCCCTGCCCCCGCAGCGCCCCAGCCGCCGCGAAGCCCTCCACCACCCCAGTCACCGGCAGCCCGCTCAACGCCGCCGCCTCGCTTTCGTTGACCACCAGCGTATCCACCAAAGCCAGCAGCCCCTCCGGCAAAGTGTGCGCCGGCGCCGGGTTGAGCAATACCGGCGTGCCACAATCGCGCGCCAGCCGGGCTGACGCCGCCACGCTCGCCAGCGGAATCTCCAACTGCATCACTACCAGCCGGGCATGTTGAATATCTTCGCCGGCTATGCGAATATTTTCCTCGCTCACCTGCCCGTTGGCGCCTGCCACCACCAGGATGCGATTGTCACCCGCTGCATCCACCAGGATGACTGCTACCCCGCTGGAGGCACCCGCCGCCCGCCGCACCAAGCTGGTATCTACCCCAAACGATGCCAGGTTCGCCACCAGTTGTTCACCGAAGGCATCTGCGCCCACACAGCCCAACATCGCCACCTGCCCGCCCAACCGCGCCGCCGCGGCTGCCTGGTTGGCGCCCTTGCCGCCCGGGATGGTGTGAAAATCCGTGCCGGGCAGCGTTTCGCCGCGCGCCGGCATACGCGCGGCACGCACCACCAGGTCCATGTTCAGGCTGCCAATCACCAGGATATCACTCATTTTCTCGTCTCCGGTCTCGATTATAGCGCAGGCAGGGATGGCTCCCATCGATCATCGAGCAAACCGGGGAGAATTCATTACAATAGGAGTTGGATGCTGTATACCCGTGCCACCCGGAGGCTCACCATGTATCAGAAGATCAATGATTTTCTCGACCGTTATGTCTTGCCGTTGCCGGTCCGCTTCCTGACCTTTCGCTTCGTCATCCTGGCGACGATGGCACTGCTCATCCCCCTGCTGGTCTACGCCAACAATACCGTGCTGGTGCTAGGCATCAATTCCTACCTGAACACTATGAGCGTGGCGGTCAGTTCGATCGTCCTGTTGTACACCACCATTGCCGAAGCCAACCAGAAGAAGATCGCGCTGATGCAGGAAAAACGTGCCCGCGAGGACCACGCCCATGTGACCGAAATGAACAAAGTCATGCACCAGATGCTGACGCGGCAATCTGAAGAGATCGAGACGTTGAAAGCAATGCTGTGCCAGATGCAGGGCGTCCCATACGAGCGCGGCGAGAAAACAACCCCGCCCGACTTGCACGCGCTGCATCCACGCGGAGCGAGCCGGTTCGAGGCGCAGGAAGGCGAAGACCGCCTGCACGACCAGACCACCCACTTCATTACCCTGGACGAAGGATAACCCTCCCGCGCCGCACACCAAACCACATTACAGCCGCGCCAGCGCCGCCTTCAGGTGGTCCTTTACCGCCGCAGCCCCGTCCAGCTCCAACGCTGCCGCCGCAATGGGCACGCACGCCGCCGCCGAGAGGCGGCTGAGCGTTTGTTTGACCAGCGGGATGGCGCTCGCCTCCATGCTGAAGGAGCGCAATTCCAGCCCCAACAACAGCGGTGCAGCCAGCGGGTCGCCTGCCAGGTCACCGCACAGACTGAGGGGTTTGCCCGCCGCCCGCCCCGACCGGATGACCTGCCGCACCAAGCGCAGTACGGCGGGGGCAAATGCTCCGCCCAGGTATGCCAGGTCGGCGCTGGCGCGGTCCGCTGCCAGGGTGTACTGCGTCAGGTCATTGGTGCCGATGGCAAGAAAATCCACTTCGCGCGCCAGTTCGTCTGCCATCAGCGCCGCCGCCGGCACTTCCACCATGCAACCCAGCGGCACACCCGGCGCGAAGGGGACGCCTTCCGCCGCCAATTCACCACAGCACAGCGCCAGCAAAGCGCGGACGCGGCGAACCTCACTCACATCCGTCACCATCGGCAGAATGATCTTCAAATTGGCGCGACCGGCACCTGCCCGCAGCGCCGCCCGCAGTTGCACTTTCAACCAATCGCCTTGCGCCAGGCTCAAGCGAATGCCGCGCAGCCCCAAGGCAGGGTTCTTCTCCGGCGCCAGCGCCAGGTACGGCAGTTCCTTGTCCCCGCCGATATCCAGCGTGCGCAGGTACACCGGCTTTTCGCCAAACGTTTCTAAAATATTGCGGTAGACCTCGACCTGTTCATCCTCATCCGGCAGGCTGCCGCGTTCCAGGTAGAGAAACTCGGTGCGCAACAGACCGGCGCCTTCTGCGCCGGCTTCCAGCGCCCGCTCTGCCCCCGCCAGCGAGCCGATATTGGCGAGCACTGTCACCGCGCAACCATCCGTGCTCACCACCGGCTGGCAGCGCTGCGCCAGCGCCTGCCGCCAGCGTTCCCGCTCCACCTGCTGTCGCCGTCGGTAATCCGCCAGCGTTGCCACATCCGGATCGATCAGCAACAACCCCTCGCTTCCGTCCAGGATGGCTAACATGCCGTCCACCCCATCGAAAATAGCCTCTCCGGCGCCCACCACCGCCGGCAAACCCAGGCTGCGCGCCAGAATGGCGCTGTGCGAAGTCTCACCGCCCCGCGCCGTGACGAACCCCAGCACGCGCGAGCGGTCCAACCCCATGGTATCCGAGGGGCTCAAGGAATCAGCCACCACAATGACAGGCTGCAACAACTCCGTTAGACCGGGCGATGTTACGCCCAGCAGGGCGTGCAGCACCCGCTGCGCCGCGTCACGAACATCCGCCGCCCGCGCCCGCAGGTAAGGGTCATCGAGCGCATCCAATTGTCCGGCGTAGTGCTCGCACGCTTCCAGCCAGACCGTCTCCACGTTCAGATTGCCGGCAAACAACCGCGTCTGCACCATCTTCAACAGTTCCGGGTCGCGCAGCATGACCGCCTGCGCCTCGAAAACCTGGGCGTTATCCGCCCCCACCCGCCGGCTGGCATCCGCTGCCAGTTCTTCCAGTTGCGCCACCGATTGTTGCAACGCAGCCTGTAATCGTTCCCACTCCGCCAGGCTATCATCTACTGTAGCGCGATCCACTTGCAGCGTTGAATCTCGGTAGCAGTACAGCGGGGCAATGGCGATGCCGCCCGAAGCGCCGATGCCATGCAAATGCTTCACGGTGTCTCCCCAAAGTTGGATTCGACCAGCGCGCTCAGCGCCGCCAGCGCCTGCCCGGCGTCCTCACCTTCGGCATCGATCGTGATGACGCTGCCGTGGGTCGCCCCCAGCGTCAGCATGTTCAAAAAACTCTTGCCGTTCACCTGTACACCTTCCTTGCGCACGCGGATATCCGCACCGTATTTATTGGCTTCCTGTACGAACAGAAAAACCGTCCTGGCGTGCAAGCCGGCTTTGGCGCCGATCACCAGATCGATCTCAGGCATTAACGCCCCATCCCCACTGCGGTTGGCATGGGCGTTTCAGTCATGGTTCTCCAGCGCTGCGCCCAGTTGCTTGATCTGGCGTTCAGCCAGCCCCAATTCCGCCAACGCCGGCAGGTCGCGGTTGAGGATCAATTGTCCCAGCACCGAGCGCCGCCACATCTTCAGGTCTTCTTCCAGCGGCGAGCCGATATGATCCTCACCAATGATACGCCCGTCGCGCATATGGATGATGCGGCGCGTCTGGCGCGCCACGTTGGCATCGTGCGTCACCACCACGAAGGTGGTACCCTGGCTGCGGTTCAGGTCTGAAACCAGCCGCATCAGTTCCTGCCCGCTGACGCTATCCAACGCGCCGGTGGGCTCATCCGCCAGCACCAGCGGCGGGTCGTTTGCCAGCGCGCGGGCGATCGCCACCCGCTGGCGCTGCCCGCCCGAGAGCTGCCCCGGCAGGTGACGACCCCGATCTGCCAATCCCACCAGTTCCAGCAATTCTGCGGCGCGTTTGCCGCGCGCTCCGGCGCCCAGGCGACCCATCATCGGCACCTCGACGTTCTCCTGCGCGGTCAGGGTCGGCAGCAAATTGTGCAACTGGAAGACAAAGCCCACCACGTGCGCCCGAAATTCGTCCTTATCCTTGATATGCGCCAGGTCCTGACCGTTGACCAGCACCTGACCACCGGTCGGCAGGTCCAGTGCGCCCAGCATATTGAGTAGCGTGCTCTTGCCCGAGCCGCTGGGACCCATCACCGCCACCAATTCGCCGGCTGCTACTTGCAGGTCGACCCCATCCAGGGCACACACTTCGGCGCCGTTGCCGTAAACGCGCGTCAGATTGCGTGTTTCGATCAGCCATTCGTTCATCCTGTCAGTCCTTTGCGATCACTGTTGTGGATCGGGTAGTTGTTGCTGGTCCGCCACCACGATATCGACGAAGGCGGTCATGCCCCACAGCAGTTGCGGAGGCGTTTCCTCCAGCGACAATTTCACCGTGTAGTTGACGCCCGAGCCTTCCTCGGATTTGACCGCCACATAGATCACCGTGCCGCCGACCGCCACGCCCGGCAGCGCATCAAAAGTGATGGCGGCGTTATCACCCAACCGCAGCCGCGCCACGTCGATCTCGCTCAAGTCGGTGGTCTCCACGAGCAGGTTGTCCAGATCCGCCACGTCCAGCGCCGGCGCGCCGGGCGAAAGCCACTCGGAAGGCTGCACGTGCAGTTTACCAACGATGGCGTCGAAGGGCGCCGTCAATACAAGATCATCCACGGTGGCTTGGCTGGCTGCCAGTTGCGTTTCCGCGCTCGCCACCCGCGCCTCCGCCAGCACCAACGCATCCGGGTCTGGTCCAGCCTGCAAGTCATTCAGTTCTCTCTGGGCAGCGTTGACCTCCGCCTGCGCCACGGCGAAGTTGGCGTTGGTCTCATCCGACTCCAACTTGGTGGGCACCGAGAGCAGGTAATTCAAGTTGATGCGCGCTTTGTCGCGTTCCTGCCGGGTAGCCGCCAGGATGGAGAGGGCATTGGCTTTGCCCACACTTTCATCCGGATCATCCGTGAAGTAGTTATAGGAATCTTCCGCCCGCTTGACGGCGTCCTCCGCCAGGATCAGGTTGGCGCGCGCCGTATCGACCGTCTCGCGGTCGCCAATGCGGTAGGTCAGCCCTTTGACCTTCTTATCGGCTTTATCCAGCGCCTTGTTGGCAAGCGCGAGACGCAATTCCGCCGCTGCCCGGTCAAGTTCGACGTTGTCATACAGGGCATCCAGCGCCTGTTGCGCCGAAAGCAGTTCCAGTTCGGCTGCCCCGACCGCCGCTTGCAGCGATTCACCGCCATCCAAACGCAGCAGTACGTCGCCTGCCTGCACCGCCTGCCCCTCGCTGACCAGCACCTCAGCCACGCGTCCGCCGGCTGCCAGACTCAGTGTGGCGTAACGTTCGGGCATCACCTCACCGGTGGCGCTAACCACCGCCGGCACTTCCAGCAGCAACGCAGTTGCCTCCGGTTCCGGCGCGTTGTTTGCATCCGTTCCACAAGCGGAAAACAGCATCGAAGTCATCAGCAAGACCACGACAACAAGGGTAAGTGATCGCTTCATCTTCTCATCTCCACTTTAATAAAAGTATTCTACCAAACAAAGCCTATTCATATCGCAACGCCTCCACCGGCTGCAAGCGGGTGGCGTGGAGCGCCGGGTAGACCCCGCCCAGCAATCCCAGCACGCCCGCCATCAGCATCGCCCGGATGAAGGGTTCGACCTCCCAGGTCGGCGTGACCAGACCGCCAATCATGGGTGCATTGCTAAGCACAAAGACCAACACGAACGCCACCAGTATGCCCCCAATCCCCCCAATGACAGCCAACAGCAGCGATTCGCGCATGATCATACCCAGCACTGATCGCCGGCGCCATCCCAGCGCGCGCAGCACGCCGATCTCACGCGTGCGCTCCAGCACCGACATCAGCATGGTGTTCATCACGCCCAAGCCGCCCACCATCACCGCCAGCAGCGAGATGCCCGCAATCATGGCATCGCTGGATTGCATATCCGGTAACTGCTGGGCAAACTCGCCGCTCACCGAAGCCTGCATATCCGGATACATGGTGTTGATCTGGTCAGCGATCTCCTGCGCCTGGGTCGGGTCATGCAATTTGACCCCATACATGGTGACTTTGCGCGGTCTGCCCACCAGGGTTTGCGCATCGCGCAGCGTGATGACGCCGCCGATATCCTCCCAACCCACACCGCTTTCATAGATGCCGACGATCTTGAAGCGGCTGCCGGAGAGTTCGATCGTATCCATCACGCCCTTATTGAGCGATTCGGCTACCACTTTGCCAATGATGATCTGGTGATTGGCTTTCAGCGGCTCCCCTTGCACGATGCGGAAGCGCTGGACGGCTTGGGACGACGGCGCATAGCCCTGGATGATGAAGAAGCCTTCGTTGTTCGGCAGCACGATGGCGGTAAAGATGATGCCGCTGATGTTGGCAACCCCCGGGATGGCGGCAATGCGGTCGCCAATGCGCTCATCGATGGCGCTGGTGGAGGTATCTGCGACATCGCGTTGGGTGACCATGACCTCCAGGTTGGCGCCGCGCGCCATCTGGTTCATTGAGTAAGTAAAGCTCGCCATGTAACTTTCCAGCGCCATGATCGAGCCGACCGTCAGCGCGATTACTGTGATGGTCAGCAGCGTGCGGGTGGAACGCTGCCACAGGTTTTGCAATGCCATGGAATGGATCGGCAGCCGGCGCACGTGCTCGCCGCTGGTACCGCCCTCGTAGCGCAGCGCGTCGATTGGCTCCAATTTGGCTGCCTGCCACGCCGGGTACAATCCACCTGCCAACCCCAACACCAGCATCACCACCAGCGCCTGCACCAACAGCCCCATCGAAACGGCAGCCGAACTGGCGCCCATCATGACCGTGTTGCTCGCAAGCAACAGCAGCGCCAGGTATCCCAAGCCCACGCCAAGCACGCCTCCAAGCAGGCACACCAGCACCGATTCAGCCAGGATCATTCCCAGCACGCGCCCACGGCTCCAGCCAACCGCCCGCAACACGCCGATCTCGCGCGTGCGCTCGTAAACCGCCATCAACTGGGCATTCATCATGCCCACCCCGCCCAGCACGATCGCGAGCCCGGCGATGATCCACACAAAACCTTTCATGTAGTCATCGAAAACCTGTTTGTTGTCGTATTCCTGGGTGGTCGAAAGCACCAGGTCTGACCAGCGCCGTGCCACGCGCGCCTCCAACTGGTCACGCTGTTTGAGGTCTTTGACCTTCAGGTAGAACAGGCTGACCTGTCGCGGTTTGCCCAACAGGTCCTGCGCGTCATCCAGCGGCAGGATGACGCCGGAATCCTGGAAGGCATCGCCGGTATCATACACGCCCACCACCCGGTAAGTGGTGGTGGCGATGCGCAGGGTATCGCCGACTTGCTTCTTGAGCGCGGAAGCCAGGTCGTTGCCGATCATGATCGGCTTGCCGCGCAAGCTGCCGGGGATACGGTCGAAAATGCTGTAGCCCTCGATGACCGGCACCCGGTTCATGACAAAACTGCCTTCGGGATAGCCGAAGATGAACAGGAAGGGAGAACCCTCCGCAGCCAGAAAACCTTCGATCATCCCGCTGACTTCGGTGACCTCCGGCATCGCCAGCAGTTCCCGTTCCAGCGCCTCATCCACCGAGGAATAACTGATCTCGATCGCATCCGGCTGGCTGAGCACCAAATCTGCGCTGGATTTGGACATCATCGAGGAATACCCTTGCTCCAACCCGTTGCCCATCGCCCCCAAACTGATGATGGCTGCCACGCCCAACGCCACCCCCAGCATGGTGAACAATGTTCGTGCTTTTCGGCGCAACAGATTCTTGAATACCATATTGTGATCCTTCTGCCTCCGGCAACGGTCGCACGCCCAATGACCATCCCCACACGGCTGGCAGCCCCACCATTTTACCAGCCACGGTCACAGCCGATGACTAGAGTTTACGTCCCCAGGCGGTGTCACCCCCAGAAATTCTGGGGAATTATCCGTGTGACATCCACAAGTAGGGGCACGGGGGAAAATCGCAAGCCATCACACCCATCGCTCAAACCCCCCGTGCCCCTACTCAGCGACTAATTGCCTGATCAACTGTCTCTCCATGTTAATCCCCACCCTCCTGTATGCGCTATAATTCCACGCGGAACACTCCGCCATGAACCCATCCCGCCGCCCCCTGGACCTGCTGCCGCTGGCTTTCCCCGCCATTGCGCTGCTGACCTTTGGCGCCTGGCTGCGCACCACCATCAGCACGGCGGATGATTACGCCTTTCTGATGAACGGCATCGATGGGAACTATCAGGCATACTGGCTGGAGGGTGTGCGCAATGGGCGCCTGCTCTACGGCATCATTCAGTACCTCTTCCTGCGGCTGGATTCACCCCAGGATTTCATCTTCAACCGCGCTTTGGGCATCCTCTTTCTCTCATTGTTCGGGTGGGCGGCTTACACTCACCTGCGCCGCACCGAAAGCGCCTTCTCCGCTTTCGCCATCGCACTGGCGCTGATGCTGCTGCCGGGCATGACCTTCAGCGTCGTCCTGTCGTCGATCTATTTCTACCCGCTGGCAGCCGTGCTTTCGCTGCCGGCGGCGCACCTGACCATGCAGGCAACCGCAACGCAGCCGCTCGCGCGGCGCTCCCTGCCGGCGCTGCTGCTCGCTACGCTGCTGCTGTTCGTCGGGATGATGATCTACCAGCCCTACACGTTGCTGTTCTGGGCGTGGATCGGCTATCACCTGCTGCGCAATATCCGTGACCTGCGCGCCACCCGCCGCGTCTTTTTGGCGGCGCTGGCGGTCACCATGGTCGCCCTGGGAACTGCCTATATCGTGATGGTCGGTTCGCAGGCGCTGCTGGGCGTGGCTGGGCGCACCGGGTTGGACCTGGGCGGCGAAAACCCGGTCATTTACCTGCTCAAGTTCGTCAAGCCGGTCATCTTCGCACTCAACTTTTACCTCATCCGCGAAAGCAACATTGCGGTCAGCCTCTTCAGCCTGGGAGTGATCCTGGCAGGCATGTTGCAGCGGCTGGCGGGTGTGCCGTGGCGCGAGCGCGCGCTCCAGGTCGCCATGCTGCTGGCGGTGCCGATGGTCACCATGGTGCCAAACATCCTGACCGGCAGCCACTACACCCCCTACCGCACCCAGGCGGGCATGGCAGCGACCTTTCTGCTCTATCTCTTCCTGGCGCTCAAAGCTCTGCTGGGGCGCGCCGCCAGCCCGCGCCGACGCTGGGCGGCAAAGGCGGCGACGACGGTCGCATTGGCGGCGATTGCGCTGAGTATGCGGCAGGCGCACCAGGATTACCTCATCCGCCCCATAGAAACCGAGCGCGCCCTGATGAGCGGCGAACTGGCGCGCCTGACGGAGCAAACCAGCCGGGTGGATATCCTGCTGCCGGATGAGGGCGAATCGCTTTCGCCGGTATTCCTGTTCGAGTTCGGGCGCCCAGTCTCGTTCGCCGATTACGGCGCCACCAAGATGGCGCGCAGTGTCCTGATCGGACAGGGCATCGACGCCGACCGACTAACGATCACCGGCATACCAACGGATACGCCGCCGCCCGCGCCCGACCGCCTGGTGATCGACATGGACGGGTTGATCGCCGAAAACGCCGTCACCGATCAGGTCAGAACCGACAAGCTGACGCCGGCGCTGGGCGGGCTGCGGGATTGGTTCACCGACCACGACCTGCTGCCTGCGCCGCAATGAGGCTGCCCGCGCTACGCAGCGATAAACCCGCACCTCCAAAGACATCTCCACGTCTTTGCGGTTCAAATCCCCATCATACCACCCCACCCACCCTGTCATCGCGAGCCGCCGACTTCGGCGTTCGAGCACAGCCCCTTATTTGGGCATCATTCTCACACATGAGGAATTCGATATAATAATAAGTGGGTGTCCCAAAAGGGATTAATTCATCATGGCGCGGGGAGGAGTTTTTCATTGACAGGGGAGATGCTTCCCCCTGCGGGGACTTCGCGCTTCGCTCAGCATGACGAATCTGACTTTTGGGACAGCTCCAGTAACCAGCGACTTAATTCGTAATCCGATCAATAGGAATCATCGCCGAATTTTAAGAATTTCAACCTTAGGAAACATAGATCATGATGAGGAAAATGGGAGGGCATGAAAGAAAACGATCCATGATTGCGGTTATTGGCTTGGTTTAAACTACAGAAGGTCAGCGCTTGCTGACCTTCTCCCATAAGATATGCTCTAATGGGGCTGTAGATTTATTATAGCAAAACCATTCTAAACGTCAAGGGGTTTTTGATGAGCAAAAAGGCGATTGCGTACATCGATGGTTTTAATCTGTACAGTGGCATAATGGACAAAGGATGGGGAAGTTTTCGCAGGTTATTCCCTGATATCTGTCGAATAATTGCGTTTCCGCCCGGGAGGAAAAATCCAGCATTATCACCCTATTGCGATAATTATTTAAACCTCGATATCACTCATTTTAGAAGTAATATATTATTGCCAGATCCGGTCATTAACCCAAGATCCGGTAAACAATATCGCAAGCCATTAACTTGGTAACGTATAGTGGACATGGGGTAATATTCCAGAGTGATAGCGATAAGAGGATTGACAATCAAACTGCCTTGGCTATAATACTATTAGCGGTCGAGAGGGCTGCATCAGGCGGTCCGTTCGCTGAGGCGACTCGGCTGCGTTCGTTTTTTGAGGCGGGGGTGAATTTCATGTGGCGAAATTTATCAGCGGATTAATTAGTAGTAAAACGGGGCGGCGTGCCGTTACTGCTGGTCGGCGGCTGGCTGTTACGGCACGGCTGGCATCGTGCAGCACAGCCCGGCAGCGCTCCTGCTGTCCCGCCCCTACGGCAGCCCAACCTCGGAGTTATTGTTATCCTCTGTGCCTTTGTGTCTCTGTGGTTGATGCCTTACTGCGCCTGCGACGCCCGCTCCTCCAATTGGCGATGCAGCGCCTGGATATCCGCCGGGATGATGCGCGCCGCCAGCGCCAGAAAGATCACACAGATGAACCACGTCGAGGTGCAGATCACCAGGATGGCGGTCGAAAGCGAGGTGGCATCGGCGATGATGCCTGCCAACAACGGCGCCAGCGCCGAGCCGCCGTACTCGATGAAGTTCTGCGCCGCGTTGGCACTCGAACGCACCTCCGGCAGCGTCATATCGTAGATGGACGTGAGCACATTGGGCGAGCCGAACGGGATGAAGATGGCTGTTGCCAACAGCAACGCAAAGAACCGCCCCTCCTGCCCCACCGGCGTGGTGATCGTCGCAAACATCAGCACCATCCCCATGAAAACCCCGAACAGCGCTACCAATACCCGCCCGCGCAGCGTCTTCTTGAACAGCCAATCGCCCAGTGCGCCTGCCAGTGGATAGCCGGCTGCCAGCACCAGCACCGCCGGCGCCATGGTGAACAGGATCGACTCCGAGGCGTAGCCGCGCTCCTCTTCCAGGTAGACGAAGAACCAGTAGGTGATCACATTCCACGGGAAGACGCCAAAGAAGCCCTGTATGAAAAGCAGCACCAGGCTGCGCTTCTTGAACATACCGCGCACTTCCTGCCAGGAGAACTTGAAGCGGCTCAGGTCTTCCACCTGTGCCAGTTCCGGCTCGGCGCCGCCGCGTTCAGGCTCACGCACGCCGAAGAAGATCGCCACCGCCAGCACCACCCCCAGCCCGCCGGTGATGTAGAATATCGAGCGCCACCCGATGACGCCACCCAGCATCAGCGCCAGCACCATCCCCACCAAGTAGCCGAGCGGCTGCGCCAGTTGCAGCAAACCGTAGATCTTACCGCGTGAGCGCGGCGGAAAGTAATCCGATATCAAACTGTACAACCCGGGATAGGCTGAATCATCGATGCCGGTGGAGGAACGCGCTGCCACAAAGGTGCCGTAGGTCGGCGCGATGGCGCCCAGCCAGGTGGTAACACCCCACAGCAATGAAGCCAGCGAGAGCAGTTTGGCGCGTGTGAAGCGGTCATACAGCCAGCCCCACAGCGGGTAGAAAATGGCGCCCACGATCAACGCGCCGGTGGTCACCGCGCCCATTTGGGTATAGGTGATGTTGAAGGTTTCGATGATGTCGGGCGTCAGCGGACCGATCAGCAACTTATCGGCTTGGTGCAACAGCATGAACAGGAAAAACACGACCACAACGTACCATTTGGAGGAACTACGGGCAGCTCGCATGGCATCTCCTTGTAGCATTTGTAAATCAACTGCAACCACCGGGACTTGTTGATTATTGTACAATAAGCCCGCGCCGGAAAGCAACCCTCACCGGCGCGAACATGGACAACGAGGAGACCCATATGAACACACGGCGCAGCATCCTACTGGGGAACTTGCTGGCACTGCTCTCACTGGCATGCGCCTGTCCGGTTGCCGGACTGTTGGGGCGCACAGCCACCCCCACCCCGTTGCCTCCCACCCAGATGCGCGCGGCGCCCACCGCCACCCGTGTGTTTACTGCCATGCCGGTCTATACCGCCACGCTCACCACGGTCACGCCGACCCAGGAAGCCCAACCAACCCAACCGCTGCCCACTTCTCAGCCTGACGCAACCCAAATTGCCACCCAACCGCCAGAGCAAGAGCCCCCTGGGGAGGATGCCGTCCTGGAGGCGGGGCAACTGACAGGACGCTACCAGGAAGCCTGGTCCTCATGCGCCTCAGACATGCAGGACTGGCGCGAGGGGCTGGTCTTTGAGTTATACCTGAACAGCGAGGGCGAGCTGCTGGTGCGCGAGATTCCAGACACCGGCAATGAATACGACCCGCCCGTCTATATTCCCGGCTATACCCTGGATTTCTTCGTCTTCGGCGGCGAGGCGCACCCCGACCGCTTTCTGTACTACACGTTTACTGTCATGACACCTGAACGGCTGGAGGGTTGGTTGGAAGAGGACGCCGGCGGCAATTGCGAGATCGTCTGGACACGTTTGCCTTAGGCGGCTCAATCCACCGGTGGCAGCCCAGCCATTGCGCGCATCGTCACCGCCAACGCGTCGAACTCCTGTTCCAGCGCGGTCATGTTCTCCCCCAACCCGTTCAATGAGCCACCCCGGGCAGCTTCTTCGATCATCTCTGCCAGGCGTGCCATCTCGCCGGCGCCCACGGACAGGCTGCCACCCTTGAGACTGTGCGCATGGCGCCCAACCATTTTTACATCCCTCTGCGCCAACGCCTGCCGCAGCCGCGCCATCACCAGCGGGGTGTTCTCCAGGTAAATAGTCAGCACTTCGGCAATGAAAGCGTCAGCATCGTTGCCTATGACGCTGCGGTATTCGTCCAGAACGGATGGATCGATGGTCATAGTATGCCTCCCTGCTCACTCTCGTCCGGCATTATAACGTCTGGAGTGGTGTCATATCCAACACAGTTGATCTGGTTACCCACTGCGCTTACACCTGCTGAGAAACCAGTTCAATCGGCGGATGGCATCAGCATGGCTCGTCTCATCATGGACCCACCCGCCCGTGCAATTCTAAGACAACTGCGCCGCCAAGCCATCCAGAACGGCTTGGAAGTGCGCCAACCGCTCTGCGCGCGCATTGGCATCCGGCAAATGTTCCTGGTGGAACGCCAGCGTGCTGCCGCGTTTGGCGGACAGGACGCGTACCTGGATGGTGGAAGGGCGCTGCCAGCCCGGTGGCTGCCAGGTGAGGCGCAAATGTGAGCCGGGCTTGAACACCCGCACTTCGCCGCGCGTACCGTCCGGCAAGGTATACAGCGCGCCACCGACCAGGTCGAGTTGTGCCCCTGCGCCCAGCCAATCAGCGAGACCTTCCGGCGAGAGCAGCCATTCCCAGGCGCGCGCCGGCGTCACCGGGAAGGTGCGCCGCGCGCCCATTTGCCAGCCGGCGTCGCGCGTCTGACCGGTCAGGTTCGATCGTGGGGTCATGGCGTAATTTTACTCCATGCAGACAGGCAATAAAAGATGGGCATGGGATGAAAAAGGTATATCCACCTCCAGCCGGATTTTACTCCCACAGCCCGCCCCGGGAGTTTGCATCGGTTACAATCAATTCATGGGCGATCATGCGCACAAACCGCCGGGGCGGATCCCCCAGGCAGCCTATATCCTGCGGAATTACGTCCTGACACGGCGTAAACCGTTCCTGGCAAGTTTCAAATTGACCTATCGCTGCAACTTGCGCTGCCGGCAATGTCCCTTCTACACCATGAGCGCGCCGGAGTTGTCGTACGGTGATGCCTGCCGCATCATCGACCGCCTATACGAGCGCGGCAACCGCTTGCTGATGTTCGAAGGCGGTGAACCCATGCTGTGGCGGGATGGCGAACTGCGCGTGCGCGACCTGGTCGCTTACGCCCGCCGGCGCTTCTTCAGCGTCGGCATGACGACCAACGGCACCCTGCCGCTGGACGCCCCGACCGACGTTCTGTGGGTGAGCGTGGACGGGCTGCGCGAGACCCACAACGCCCTGCGATGCGCCCCCATCTTCGACCAGGTGATCGCCAACGCGCGCGCCAGCACCCACCCGCGCCTGTTCGCGCACGTGACCGTCAACGCCATCAACGCGGAGGAAGTGCCGGCGCTGCTGGCATTCCTGGACGGCATCTTCCGCGGCATCACGGTGCAGTTCTACTACCCGTACGATCACAAAGATGAGCTGTTCCTGGACTTCGACCGGCGAGAACGATTGCTGGAAGAGGTAATCCGGATGAAGCGCGCAGGCACCCACATTTTGAACTCGATCCCGGCGCTGCAAGCGCTCAAGCGCAACCACTGGACGTGCAGCGATTGGCTGATCGACAACGCCAACCCGGACGGGAGGATGCAGCAGGGCTGCTACCTGCGCGGGCGGGCGGATATCGATTGCAGCCGCTGTGGTTTCTCACCCCACACCGAAGTTTCGCTGGCGTGCCGCGGCAACCCACGCGCCATTCAGGCGGGGATGCGGATATTCTTGTAAGCAGGTCTCTTGCTCGATAAAGGCTGGAAAATGGACGCTCACGAAAAATCACCCGGTTTGCGCGCTGCCTGGCAAAGGGATATGCGCGCTGTCATCCGGGGCGCGTGGTCGCGGGTCTGCCTTGCCACCCTGTTCGTCTGCGCCCTGCTCCCGTTGGCGGGCTGCGGGCGCGCCCTGCAAGCCGGCGCGACAATGACACGCCCTGCCGACAACATGATGATGGTCTACGTGCCGGCGGGCGCTTACCCCATCGGCAGCAGCCCGGAAGAAGCCCAAGCAGCCCAGGAGCTATGTCCGCGCTTCTGGGATAATTGCCAACCCGGGCGCTACGAAAACGAACTGCCGCGCCACACGGTCGACCTGGATGCCTTTTGGATCGACCAGATCGAGGTCAGCAACGCCCAGTTCCGTCGCTGCGTCGATGCCGGGGCATGCGCCGAGCCACTGTGCTGGACGGGAGGGCAATTCAACGCGCCCGAACAGCCAGTCGTGTGCATCACCTGGCACCAGGCGCGCGATTACTGCGCCTGGGCGGGCGCGGCGCTGCCATCCGAAGCCCAGTGGGAAGCCGCTGCGCGCGGTACGGATGGGCGGCTGTACCCCTGGGGCGATGACTTCCAAGGCGAGCACGCCAATTACTGTGACGCCACCTGCGGACGGGCGCGCTCTGACGCAAGTTGGAACGATGGGGTCTATTATTCCGCCCCGGTCGGCTCCTACCCCGCGGGCGCTTCCTGGTGCGGCGCGTTGGACCTGGCGGGCAACGTCGCCGAGTGGGTTTCCGATGGCTATGCGCCATATTCCGCCGCCGGCGAACAACCTTCCGTTCCACCCGGCACGGATGCCAACGCCGTCATCCGCGGCGGTTCGTGGTTCCAAACGCCGCTGGAGCTGCGCGCCGCCTGGCGCCAGGGCGTGGTGCCGGATGCCTGGTTCGACGATATCGGCTTCCGCTGCGCTGCGCCGGCAACTGCTCACTGAGGTTCCGCTATGCGCGCGCCGGTGATTTCCCTGCTGTGCCTCTGCCTGGTTGCCTGCCAGCCGGCTTGTCGGCTGCCCGACCAACCGTTGCCTTCCCAGCCGCCATCCCACCTGGTGGCGACCAACGCTCAGGTGCATTTGAGCGCTACGGACGCGGGCACGGTCGCTGCCGACATCATCCAACACGTCATCGACCTGGGGGGCTGTGTCGAAGATAACTCGGACGATGGCGCCACCCGCAGGCTGGAACTGCGCCTGCCGGCAGACCACTTCGAAACCCTGATGCCCTTTCTATTGCAAGGGGGTTGGGAAGTGAGCTATGTGAACGTTTGGGGACAGGAATTGAGCGACCAATACGCCACGATGCACGATGAGGCGCTCGCCCTGCAAGCGGCACTGCCCAATCAGCCCTGGCTGCAGCGCTTTGCCACCCGCCGGCGCATCAGCGACCTGCAGGATGAGATGGCGTACCGCCTGCAACGCGCTGCCTGGGCGACGGTGGTGGTGCATATCCAGTAGACCACGCGCCTCTTCTACACTGCCCGCCCGGTCCACGGACCCACGCCGGCGATGCGCTCCACCGTGATGTGCATCACGTTGCCGGGCGGCGGCTGGTCCATGGGTGGGAATTTGACGTCTGGTCCCAGGTAGATGCGCGCCAGGCGTTGCAGCAGTGCCGGCGCGCCGCCGGGCACCAGCCGCGCCCGTCCGTACATGACCAGGTACTCCGTCAGCCCCATGGCGCTTTGGGTGGGGCTTTCGAAGGTCAGCGCCACGCGGGCGTCGCGCCGCACGTTCTTGATCTTCTGGCTTTCCATCAGGTGGGCAGTGACTACCTCGTCACCATCCACGCCCGCCCACACCACCGTCACCTGTGGGCTGCCATCTGCGTTGAGCGTCACCAGGTGGGCGTGCGCGCCGGATTCGATCAACTGCCGGGCTGAGTCAGGGATTTTCATGGGTGCCTCCGAGTCACTTTCGTTCCGATTTTCCTCTTAGACGCGCTGACAACCCAGGGCATTACGCGCCTGGGTTCACGAATTCCTCATCCTCTGCCTACCTTGCCGGGTTGGCGAGGGGGATTGTTATTCCTGTGTGTATTTGGTTGATGCGCCTCGTCACGGAAGATTTGTAACTACCTACAATCGCTCCGAGGGATCCAGACTTTACACCTAATGGGCGTCCTTGCCGATGTAGTGGGTGTCCCAAAAGTGATTAATTTATCATGGCGCGAGGAGGAGTTTTTCATTAACAGGGGAGATGCTTCCCGCTGCGGGGACTTCGCGCTTCGCTCAGCATGACGAATCTGACTTTTGGGACAGCTCCTACATCGTCGCTTTCAATGACGATGATGCCGTGGATGTGGTTGGGCATGACAACGAAATCATCCACCGATACACCGTGAAAATGCCCAGGAATCTCCACCCAGGTGTCATAGGCAATCTGCCCGTGCTCTGATAGAACCACCCTCTCATCTAGAGCCTCCCCGAACAAACACGATCGCTGGTGGGTCACCCATGTGACGAAATACGCCCCCGGTGAGGCATAATCATACCCTCCTAAACGCACTGATCGCCGCCGGGGCGGGTGGCAGTCCATTGCACGTACCTACCCTATCAGCCAACGCAACAGGTAGAACACCACCATCCCCGCGCCGATCGTCAGGAAGATATTCTTGCTGCGCCACGCCACCAATATGGCAATTGTTGCACCCAGCAATCGGGGCAGGTCGGGCGGCAACGCCAGTTGCCCGTTTTGCATCAGCACATCCGGGAAGATCAGCGCCGTCAGCACCGCCAGCGGGACGAAGCGCAGCCCGCGCCGGAACCATTCCGGCGGCTGCCACTTGTTCAACATCCAGATGAACGACAGGCGCGTCAGCAGCGTCAACACACCGGCAGCGATCAGAGCCAGCCACAACCCACTCATCGTCGTTCGCTCCACATACCAACCGCAATGCCGGCAACCGCAGCCACGATGATGCCCAGTTTATACGGCAGTCCGAACGCCAGCACCGAGACCACCCCACCCGCCAGCGCCGCCAGCAGCCCCGGGCGATCCTTGATCATCGGCACCACCAGCGCAATGAAGGTCAGCGGCAGGGCGAATTCCAACGACCAGCTCGCCGGTATCTGCGCTCCCAGGAAGATGCCGACCGCCGTGCTGATCTGCCAGCCGGTCCACAACGTCAACCCGGCGCCCAGCATGAACCAGTGCTTATACGGAGCTTCGTCAGGCTGGTCATAGCGGGTGATGCCGACGCCATAGGCTTCATCCGTCAGTAAGTAGCCCAGCAGCAACTTCCACAATGGCGAGAGCGGTTTGAAATAGGGCGCCATGGATGCGCTGTACAGTGCGTGGCGCAGGTTGACGACGAATGTGGTCAGCACGATGATGGTAACGGGCGTGCCCAAGCCCACCAGTTGCGCGATCAGGAATTGCGCCGAACCGGCAAACACGATGGTGGACATACTTTGCGCCATCTGGGGGGGCAAACCGGCTTGCAGCGCCAGCACACCGTAGATCATACCGAAAGGGGTCACACCCAACAGGATGGGCAACTCGCTGCGGAAACCCGCCCAGAATTCCGCCAGGCGGGTGGGGAATTGTTCGACCGTTTGCACAATGCGGGTAGTTATACCACAGGGCGGGCGCGGGGGTCATCCACCGCCAAGTCGCACATCGTGCTTGCGCATTCCCCGATGGGAACTTCGAAGTGCAAGCAAAGTGCACGAAGCACAAAGTAATGAAGGGACAAATGGCGGCTCGCGATGCCAGGGAGGGTTGGCTGGCGGTGAGGATTCACCCCGCCGCGTCGAGATCTGCCTTCAAACGCGCCAACCGCTGCGGGCGATCCTGCACAAAACGCTCGATGCCCGCCAACAGCCACGCCGGCGAGAGATGCGCCTCATCGATCACCTCGGTGATATTGCCGCCGCTGCGCCAGCGGTCATCCCAATCCGAGGACAGGGCGTATTCCTCCGCCAGCGGATTGAACAGCCAGTCGCCCATCAAGCCACGCGCCACCGTCGTGATGACGGTCGAATCTGCCCGGTCGCCGGGGGCGATCACCCGTTCGCGGTAGCCGTGCGGTTGCAGCGCGAACAACTGTGGGCTGGCAGCCACCACCACCTTCACATTCAAGCTGCGCGCTTCGAACTCCGGCAGCAATTTGATCATCCCCGCCACCGCGCTGGTGCCCTGCACGATCAATGTGCCGCCGCGCGGTTGCCCGGGGGCATGATCGCGCAGCACATACGCCCCGCGCGCTGCTTCGAAGTGCGAGGGGATGCCCAGCGCCGCCCGGTCCGGGATTTCCACCGGCGGGCGCGTCAGATGCAACGCCACCAGCGGCGCAGCCTGGGCAAAGGCGGCTCCCAGCACCACCGGCACCTCGTTGTGCTCCCACGGGTACAGGTTGATGATGTGCCCACGCGGGAACAACTGCGTCACCCCTGGCGCGAAGATGCCAAAGTGCGTGCGGCTGTCCTCTGCCGTCTCCGGTCCGGAGTGGCTGGCAATCCACAGCACTTTGCCCACCTTTAGGTCGCAATCCTGCGCCAACTGGCTGAACAGGCGCATCAACCCATATTTGAGATATGAGAAGGAACCGTAGGTGGAACAGGCGGCGTAGAAACCATCGAAGTCCTGCCAGGGATCCGGCGCCAGATTGGCGCTGGCAATGCCAACGCTGATGCCGGCGTTGGCGAACTCGGTGATCTCCTGCGGCAGCAGCGCGCCCTGGTCATCACCGCAGCGCTCGTACCAGCCGTAGCCCGGAAAATCGCCGTAGCCCCTGGCAAAGCCGGAGATATTGGTCGATTCTGCCAAGTCTGCCGAGCTGGCGATGAAGATCGGTCGTCCATACTCCCTGGCACCGAAGGCATTGATCCATGCGCCCCATTTTGTCAGCGCTGCGCGGTTGGGCTCGTTGCTGCCCGGTGCGGCGTACAGGTCTGCCGGGTAATTGCGGAAGTCCCACAAGCGCTTGTCGCCAAATGGGGCGCCGCGCGCAAGGCGAAAGCCGCTCACATCCGCCGGCACCGCATCGCCCAGTGCCACCAGCCGGTCGGAGAGGTATGCCACCAATTCCTGGTCGGCGCGCAGGACATCCGTCACCGCCTGCAAGTTGGCGCGGAACTCCATATGCAATGCTTCAGGGTCTGTTGGCGCCGCGCCGCCGAAGTTGGTGAACCGTGCGCCGTACTTCTCCATGAATGATCGCTTGGTTTCCCAGAACAACTCACTGTTCATGGCATGCGGCGCGCCGTGGGATTTGTTGTCGTATTTGAGGTATTCGCGCCCCTTGCGCGTCTTGACCCACACCATGCCGGGCGTATGATCGGGGTTATCGTCCATCACCGCCGAGAGGATGGCAGCGGTCACCGGGGCAAACTGGCTGCCTGCTTCTGTGCCGTAGGTGCGCCAGCCGTGCGCACTGAACCAATCCACCGGCGTGCCATAGACCGCGCATGAGACGGCGTGGTCATCGATGCCAAAATCATTCCAATCCACCACGTAGATCAGGTTATCCAGCGCCAGCCCCCAGCCGGAGTTGAGCGTCTCGTGCGTTCCGCCGGCGGTCAGACCGCCCTCACCTTCGAAGGCAAACACCCGCACGCCCCCAGCCCCGGCGCGTTTGAGCGCCAGCGCCTCGCCAGCCGCCGCCGGGCTGCCATGCCCGGAGGGACCGGTGTTGAATTTGAGGAACAGCGTCTTGCCCGCCATCTCGGCATGCCCCGGCAAACCATCGCGGTGACGGAAGCCCAACAGGTCCTCCCAAAACAGCGCCCGTGCCGGCGCGCCCCGGATAGCGTAGCGGGGGTCACCGGTTTGCTCGTGCCGGGCGCGCATGGCTTCGTTCAACACCGCCAGCGTGCAGTAGATCAACGGGACGGTGTGTCCCGCCACCAGCACGAAGCGGTCGCCGAAACGCTTCTCCGGCTGGCGGATGTCCCAGCGCATGGCGCCGCTCAGCAGCGTTGCCAGCAATGTGTGCACTTTGGAGCGCGAACCGCCCGGGTGCCCGCTCTGACGGTAGTTCAGGATGATATCGAGGTACTGGTCGACCAGGTCCTTGGTCTTCTCCCAATGGTCGAAGGCAGTGGCGAGTTCATCCAGGCGCTGTTGAACGGTGGCGAGGGAATCGGTCATGCGCTGCTCCTATCAGGGTCATCTACCGGCGGTGCGTTTTACGCCCACTGCCGGTGGGGTGTGTTCGATCTATCTTTTACCAGATATTGGCAAAAACACAAATCAAGTCTACCTGGGAGGCACTCGCGCTATGACTGCGCCCGGCGCTCCTTGATCAGGTCCAGAACGCGGTACCAGCTCTTCAGGAAGCTGTCGCGGAACAATTGTACCGCTCCAAAATCCTCGAACTCCTCCGGCAGCAGCCCGTCCTCCAGCCAGCCGCGGCGGAAATCGGGTAATTTCTCCATCAATTCCGCGATGACGCGCTGCGGCACCGGGTTGAACAGGCGGTACATCACCGGCGGGTCCTGCTCGATCAGTTTATCCGCCGTGCCTTCCCAGTTGATGGTCACGATCAACTCGCCCCCCACCATCTCGGTGAAGTGGTGCAGCCCGCGCGCGCCGCCGCCGATGAAGACCGCCGAATAGCCACGCTCGCGCAGGATGCCGTAGACCTTGCGCGCCACCGCCAACCCCGCCTGGTACAACACGTCCGGCGAGATATCGATCTTCTCCTGCTCGACATAGTTGCGGAAGTGGTCATCGTAGATGCCGGCAATGTGCGAAAGGTAGATGACCGGGCGCTTGCCGCTCTGGCGCGAAGCTTTCTCGTAAGTCTCGCACAACGCGATCGCCTGACTGGTGGCGAAGATCTCGGTGGCGTTGATCACCACGTTCTCAGGCACCAGCGCTTCGATGGCTTTCAGCCCCGCCGAGATGACCGGGATCTTGCAGGCGATATTGGGGGCGGTCTTGTTGTTCTCCAGCGCCTGCGAGATGATGTAATCGGCGTGGTGGTCGTCCACCGGGTCGCCCTGGATGGAAACGTGTCCCTCACGTCCCTGCGTGCGCTCGAAGATCGGCATGAACTGCCCGGCGATTGGCGTCACCAGGCGCCGCTGCAACAGCACCTGCGCCTGGGTGTCGTCACCGGTTTCTTTGAGCACCTCGTCCAGCACCTTCCAGGCGTATGCGCTTTCTTTGGGGTGGTCGAGCATTTTCTGGCAGTAGGACGGGTTGCAGGTGCAGCCCTGCGCCGAGTTGGCGATCGCCAGTTGGGCGTGCTCTCGGGTGGGATTGTTGATCCAAAAACGCGTCGGCGTCTGCTCGTACACGCGGGTGAAGTAGGGTTTTTTCATATCGACCTCCTGGATGGCTTGATATCAGATTAAATTAAATGGATTGCTCTTCTTAATATTTGGGTTCAGCCACTTAACTGTTTTATCTTTTTCAATTTGGGGTGGGGGAAAACCATTCCTATTCCAATTCATTCCAAGCCAGTAAGAGAGAATGCGTGCCCCAGCGTGCCCACCGTTCTCACCCATAGCGCCCGATCCAGCCACGCGGGTCGTGCATCTCCGGATCGCGCGGCACATACTCCAGCCCGATCCAACCCACATAACCCAGTTGTTCCAGCAGACCAAACACCGTCGCGTAGTCAACCGTCCCTGTGCCCGGCTCGTGGCGCCCCGGCACATCCGCCAATTGCACGTGCTCGATCAGGTCGAAATATTCCGCCAACATCGCCAGCGGATCCTCGCCCGCCATGGCGGATTGGAAGACATCGTACTGCAACCGCAAGTGCGAATCTCCCACCACCCGCACGACCTCCACCGCCTTGGAGGTAGCGTCCAGCAACACGCCCGGCATCACGCTGGCGCTCAACGGCTCCAACATCAGCGCCACCCCGGCATCACGCGCCAGCGGCAGCGCCCACTGGATGTTCGCCATCGCGGTCGCTTGCTGGACTTCAAGCGCGACGTTGGGCACTGCGTTGCCATAGACCAGGTTCAGGCGCGGGCAGCCAAACATCGCCGCCCACGAGAGCGCCTGCTCGAAACTGGTGCGGAAGAAATCCAACCGCCCGGGCATGGAGAGCGTGCCGAACTCACCCGCCGCGCGGTCGCCCGCCGCCAGGTTGAACAACTGGCACGAAAGGTTGTTGCGCTTGAGCGCCTCGCTGACCGCTTCCAGCCCATACTCATACGGAAACTGGAACTCCACCGCGCTGAAGCCGTGCGCCGCCGCCAGGTCGAAGCGTTCCAGGAAGGGTGCCTGGGGGTACATTAATGTCAGGTTGGGGCAAAACTTGAACTTCATCGACCGCCTCCGCTTGGACGGAAGAGCTGCACCTCATCGCCATCCTCCAGCACGTGCGCCGGGTCTCGTACCACCTTGCCGTTCACCGCGCAGTTCACCAGCACGGTGATCTCCAGCCGCGCCAGCAGGTCCGCCAGCGTGCTGCCTTCCGGCAGATCCAGTTCCGCCTTGCCTTTGGCTGCCGGCGGCAGTTTCTCGCGCAGCATGGAGAACAACCGGACGCTCACTTTCATTTCATTGCATTGCGTCTGCCAGGTCCGCCATGCCCAACCGCGGGCTGGAGAGCACCGGAACGCGCCGTTCGTCCTCGCTCAATCCATCCACCACGCGCGCCATCGAGGCTTGCGCCAGCACGATCACGTCGCACTGGTCCATCAGGTCACGCAGCCCCTCGGAGACGATGCGGTCGTGGGTGGCGGTATCACCCGTCATCACTGCCTCGAACGCCCCTTCGCACAGGCGCGGGATGACTTCAACGTCTTTGCCGGCTGCCCGCGCCTGGGCTTTAACCAGTTCCGTAGTCGGCTCCAGCGTGGTGCGCAGTGTGGCTGCCACCCCCACCCGCGCGCCCATCTGAACCGCCTGGCGCGCCATGGCTTGATCCACCCGCAGCACCGGGATATCCACCAGCGCCCGCGCGGCTTCGACCGCCGGACCAAGCGAGGAGCAGGTGACCATGACAACCTCCGCGCCGGCTTCCTGCGCAGATGCCAGCATGCCCGCCAGCCGGCGCATGGTGGCGCGGCTCAACTTATTGGCGCGGATGGTGTTCTGAAGCAGACTCTCATCCACCATGTGGAAGCAGTCCGCGCTGGGGATGAACTCCTCGCTCAACGTCTTGAAGGTCGCCGCCAGACCGGCGACGGTGTGAATGAATGCCACACGTTTTGCCATGCTGCCTCCTTACCGCTCAGGCGGTCTTGACCAGCCGTTCTTTGCCGGTGGGTTGGGGCCAGCGCGCAGCCACCGAGACATCCAGCGCCGCCAGTTTCTCCACCTCAAAGTCCGGCGACTGGCACAGCGCGAAGATCTCGCCCTCCAGCCGGTCGATCTCGGCAGCCACTTGCGCCAATTCTGCCAGCGGAACATCAGACGGGATCAGGATGACGCCGTGCATATCGCCCACCAGCAGGTCGCCGGTTTGTACCTCCAACCCTGCCACCCGCACCGCGCCGCCGTAGTCGATGAAGGCGCCGTAGCCGTGGGTGGGCAGCAGCGCGGTGGAGAAGAAGTGGAAGTTCAGCTTTTTCACCCCGTCCAGGTCGCGGCAGGCGCCCTCGGTCACCATGCCGGCGCAGCCCAGCGCCCTGTGGACGTTGCTGTTCCACTCGCCCCACATGGCGCCCTTGGGCGGGTTGTCGATATCTTGAACCACCGCTACTTTGGGACCTGGCTGCGCCGCAACCCAGCGCCAGTAGGCGTGTTCGTCCACGCCGGGGCGGATCTGGCTGGTCGGCAGGTCGGTCGTCACGCGGGCGGTGACGGCGTAGCCCAACATCAGCGGCAGATGGGGGTAGCGGCAAACCATGCGCGCGTCGCAGGCACCGCTGTTGGAAGGGATGACACCAAAAGTCTCAATGGCGTTCGCCAGGGTGGGCACGGTGAACTTGCGCAGTGCTGCCAGTTGAGCCGGGTTGTGGCGGGGGGATTCAGGCATAGTCACCTCGAATGATTGGATTTCTTGATCAACTTTCAGAAAGTTCTACATTACAGTACAAGCCCATCGTTACTTTGCGTGAGAAGCGACGCGATCTCATCTCACATTGGAGATCGCTTCGGCTTGCTGCGCAAGCCTCGCGAAGTTGGAGCGAGGCACATGTGCCCATCAGGGTATGCCTCACCCCTACAAATCTCCTCTCCAACCTTTGGAAGGTTGGCGATCTCATCTCACATTGGAGATCGCTTCGGCTTGCTGTGCAAGCCTCGCGAAGTCGGAGCGAGGCACATGTGCCCATCAGGGTATGCCTCACCCCTACAAATCTCCTCTCCAACTTTGGAAGGTTGGCGATCTCATCTCACATTGGAGATCGCTTCGGCTTGCTGCGCAAGCCTCGCGAAGTTGGAGCGAGGCACATGTGCCCATCAGGGTATGCCTCACCCCTACAAATCTCCTCTCCAACCTTTGGAAGGTTGGCGATCTCATCTCACATTGGAGATCGCTTCGGCTTGCTGTGCAAGCCTCGCGAAGTTGGAGCGAGGCACATGTGCCCATCAAGGTATGCCTCACCCCTACAAATCTCCTTTCCAACCTTTGGAAGGTTGGCGATCTCATCTCACATTGGAGATCGCTTCGGCTTGCTGCGCAAGCCTCGCGAAGTAAGGCAAACAAATTTGCAACCCGATTGGCATCCTCCAATCATGCCACCCACTCGAGACCCAACTCCACCAGCTTCTCAGCCGTCGGCGCGCCGGTCACCACGTCCCAGCCCATGTGCCGGTAATAAGCGTCCTTGAAGGCTTCGAATTCTTCATGGGTGTAATGCACGCCGGCGTTGTCTCCGGTGCCCTGCAACGGCAGGAAGAACTTGTGGCTGAGCGAATCATCAGCGCGGGTGAAGCCCTCGCGCGCGTTGAACATACGCATCATCACAATGCGTCGCTCGCCCACCTTGAGCACCTCATCCAATGTGATATCCCAACCGGATGCCGCGCTAAGCATCTGCGCCATCTCCTCCGGACCGTACAACTGCCAGCCCACCCCCCACACGAACGAACACAGGCAGTAGGTCTCGTTGGCGGAGAAGAATTTCTGGGTCATCGCCACCATGCGGGCTTTCTCCGGCGTCACCTTGCCGGGCGGCTGAGGTGTCAGCAGCCCCAATTGGTGCATGCGCGTTGCTGCAATATCGTCCTGGCTGCCCACTTCGTAGAATGGGTCGTGCTCGGCGGACATATGGTCGGCGCCAAAAGGATTGACGGCGTATAACAGCCCCATGATGCGTTTGGCTTGCGGCATGTGCGCCGGCGCCTCCTGGCTCTTGGCAACGATCAGGCACGCTTCAGACCCACGCCCGATTTTTTCTGCCGCCCGCGCCGAACCCTCCGCCAGCAGGTCGCCAAAGCCCTCGCGCTTGCCGATCATCTCGACCAGTTGCAGCATCGTATCGGAGTTTCCATAGCGCAGATCCAGCCCGCCGGTATCTTCCAACCCAATGATGCCCTTCTCGAAGCACTCCATCGCGAAGGAGATCGTCGCACCGCACGAGATGGTATCCATGCCATACTGGTTGCAGAGCTGGTTTGCCAGCGCCACCGCATTCATGTCATCGATAGCGCAGTAAGAGCCAAAGGTGGCAGTGGTCTCGTACTCCGGACCGCCGAAGCGCGGCAGCACTTCCCTGCCCTGGTATGCGGTCTTGACCACCGGCTTGCAGTGCACCGTGCAGGAGTAGCAGGTGTCGCGCTCCACCAGGATATTGTCGTTCATCCACTCGCCGCTGATGGTTTCGAAACCCTCGAACTGCCCCTCGTTGAAGTTGCGGGTGGGCAACGCACCGCCGCCGTTCTGCCCGGCGACATCGCCGGTGGTGCCAAACTCGCTCATGAATTGGATGGCGGGGGTATCCGGAATGCGCCTGGTGCCCTCCCTGAACATCCTGGTGATAGCAGCTTGGTCGTGCGCTTTGATCTTCTTCTTCCCCTGCACCACCACCGCCTTGAGGTTCTTGGAGCCCATCACCGCCCCCATACCGGTGCGCCCGTTGGCGCGGTTGCACATGTTCACGATGGCAGCAAAGCGCACGCCCTGCTCGCCCGCCGGACCGACCTGCGCCACCTCCACCTTGGGGTCGTCCAGTTCCTGCTTGATCAGGTCCTCCACCTCGCCGGTGGTCTTGCCCCACAGGTGACCGGCTTCGCGGAACTCGACCACGCCGTCGTTGATCCACAGGTAGACCGGGCGAGGGGCTTTGCCGCGCAGCACGATGCCGTCATAGCCGGCGTCCTTCATTTTGGCGGGGAAGAACCCGCCCACCTGGCTATCGCCGATGGCGCCGGTGAGCGGCGAGCGGGCATTGGCGCACATGCGCGACTGCCCCGAGATGGGCAGCCCGGTCGCCGTGCCAACCATCAGCGTCAGAATGTTCTCGGGAGCCAATGGGTCAACTCCCTTGGGCGCCTCCTTGAGGATGTAGTACATGCCCATGGCGCTGCCGCCGCCGTAAGTGCGGTAGAAACCCTCACCCGGTTCTTCCACCCAGAACTTCAAATGGGTCAGGTCCACGTGCAGGATCTTGCCGTTGTAACAGGTTGGGACCATCTTTCACTCCTTTCTTGGCATTCGGGAACTTGTGCGGTTTTCTATGGAATGATCGCAATAAGTCCATTGTATACAAGATCAATCATTTCGCACGCCGTGCTTATTTACGCTCCCGCAGCACGCCATAGGACATGTCGCCGGCGGAGGGCAGGTCGCCCAGGCGGATCAAGCCCCCAGGCTCCACCACAAAGAGCGCGGTGCGTTTGCGGCGCTGTTACTTCGCTGTTGACTTGAAGGTTTTTAATCATGATTTCACACCTCTACTCGAAGTTTAGTCCCGTGGATGCCTGTAATGCCGTTGGTATCTTGACCATAGTAGACAACATAAATACTTCCATCTGTCATCAAGACCGAACTCGGATAGCCCAAGTCGCGATTTGGAAAGCCATCTCTTACTACCCACGTATTGTCCATTTCCCAAGATTTCCCCATATCGTAGGATATCGTGGCGTGAATCCCAAATGGCTGTTTTCGATACCCATAAACACAAAATAACAGGTCATCGTGAAATAGCAGCAGGTCGGCAGGATAACCCCAAATAGGTGTCTTCATTGGCTTCGACCAGCTCCAACCACCATCCCTGGATTCAGTCTGGTACAAATAATGTGATTTATTTTCCCGTAATAACATAAGGATGCTATCATCTGGTAAAAGAATCGCGCAGGGCTCCTCAAATTCCTTGTCTGCTTCGTTTGCCACCAGCAAAGGGGGTCCCCAGCTATGTCCACCGTCGCTCGAGCGTACAACAAATATTTTTTTATAGTGCGGAACGTCGCTTAATGGCAGCAAAATATCACCGTTGCACAATTCCACCGCGCCGCGCATCCCGTAACCGCCCGATAAGGGCAAAGTGTCAACCTCAACTGCCTCATCCCAAGTCATTCCAAAATTGGTTGAACGATGAACATAGGTGCCCCCGTTGCTGCGCCCCCAAGGAACCAGGTCAGCAAGCTCTTCAGGCAAGTTGATCGGCTCGTTGGTTTCATCTGATTGCTTCATGACAGAAACCCTGTCCTCGGGGAACACCATGGACATATGTTTAGATAGCTTTTTGGCTGTAGCCAGCGGGAACCATCGGAATCTCCATTGGTTCAACAATACCGCCCCATTCGATAGAGATGTAAGCCCTGCACACTCCACCCCATACCAATCATAGCCAGGAGTAACTTGCGGAGCCTCCCACGAGCGACCTTCGTCATGAGATCGCATTGTAAGATTGTAGTAATGGGGGTCCTCAGGTGGATGAAGAATGAACGTACGACGAACTGAGCGGTTAAAAACCAGCAGCCAAGAACCATCCAGTAACTTCCGGATATGCGGATGCGCACAATAAGAGTATTCATCTTTGTAGATGGTCTGATGGTAGATTTCGCTAGCGCGTTTCATGTCTCACTCATTCAATCAATCACTCAGTTTAAATCGCGTGCACAGTACATATTGAATAGGTTGCGGATCATTGCTCCACTCATGATATGCAACAACAATGGTTCCATCTTTCAACTGAACAACGCTGGGGTAACCGATGTGCTGATACAAGCCGGGGTTTTTCCAATCAATTTTTCCAGCCAAGCTTCGCCCACTGGTTGGATCCATCATAGTTGAACCGGGTTGATCTTCAACGTGTTTGCCCGGCACGCCACCTTCCCGTATCACAAACTCATTTTTTACATCCCAGTCAAGACCATCCTCCGAAATCACAGCACGGACTCCATAAGGCGGACGTCGATATCCATAGACCATTAGATAACGACCATCCTGTAATGCGATAAGTTCACATGGGTAACCCCAGATGTTCGTCCATTTGGGAGGTGTCCAGGAGAAACCTTCATCATCTGAAACGACATATGCCAAGTTCTTTGCATCGCCAGAGGGATTCACATGAGTGCGAAGAAAACAGATCAAGCGACCATCATGCAGTTGTAACAACGCTGGTTCCTCATAATCGATGATGCTGCTCGGATCAAACGCCAATGTGGAATAATACTCCCAGTTCTCCCCGCCATCATCTGAACGGATCAAAGCTGACCGGGTCGACTCATATTGACCTTCTTCTTCATAACCACGTATCCTGCCATACACCCCCATTAGCAGCGACCCGGAAGGCAACTGCCAGCACCCCAATCTTGTGCCTGCATGCGTCAGGGGAACAACATTAACCGGGGTCATGTCACGCCACGTATATCCATTATCAGTGGACTTGACCACATATGTTCCGATCCACTTTCTTAGCCGATAAGCCCATGTCCAATCCCCCCATGTGTTGGTCATTGGTTCAGAACTCCAAGAGGGTTGCTCAGGGGTAATCCCGCGTTTGAAAAATGCGCACAAGGTAAAATTTATGATCAATTCACCATCTGCCATTTCCAGCAAACCACAATCCCAGTTCCCTGTAGTTGTTGTCCAAGGCAGCACCACCTGTCTGGTATCCGGTTTCCACGTTACGCCGCCATCAACTGATCGAATTAGGACAGTTTGTCCTGTATCATGATGATACGGAAACCGTTCTTCATTGAAAACAGCCATCATCTCCCCATTGCTTAGCTGTTTGATGACCACCTGATTTTCGCAGTACCTCATCTCGGGGTCTTTGTATATGGTATGGTTGGAAACATCGATTAATTTCATGTTATGTACTCCTCTACCGGATATTCGTTTTAGCCCTTAATATCATCTTCCGATGATTAAATTCCGACACATGTACAATTGATCAACCTTTCAAGCCTGTTTGTGTAATGCCTTGAATGAAATACCGTTGAAGAAGTAAGAATATGAACATGCTGGGAATGCTTAACAGCGTGACCGCTGCCATGGCAGGTCCAAACCCTTCAAGTTGGGTATGTGAACCGATCACAGGCGTAAAAGAAGCAATACCAACAGGCATTGTCTTCATGTCCTCTTCAAAGACAATCAATAGAGGCCAGAGAAAAGCATTCCAATTTTGAGTAAATAACAAGATCGTGGCAGCAATCATTGGCGAACGCGCCAGTGGTAAACCGATACGCCAGAAAACGCCAAAACGGGAACAGCCGTCTATAGCAGCAGCATCCTCCAATTCTCGCGGCAATGATAAAAAGAACTGGCGAAATATATAAACACTCAATACATTCGCAATATTTGGTAGAATCAAGGCAATGTATGTATTTGCCAGTTTTGCCTTCAAGAAACCTACAAACATTGGAACGATCGTCATTTCTGTTGGGATCATCAAAGAGGCGATCAAGAGGGCAAAAAGTAGTTTTTTCCCGGGAAAATGCAAGCGCGCCAAGGCATAACCAGCCATTGCTCCAAATAACACTCCCAATACTGTCGAAACGCTGGCAACGATAAGGCTGTTTTGCGCCCAGCGCGCAATAGGATACTCGAAAACCTTTTGGTAATTACTCGCGACAATGTGGCGGGGAAACCACTCAATTACTTTTGTCATAACTTCATTCGGCGGCTTCAATGAGGTGCTGACCATCCATATAAATGGTGCTATCCATATGATCGCCGCGATTAACCCTAATATCCACAAAGGAAAATCGATGAGTCTCATGTTTCCCCGCCGTAAGAACCGCTTGATTACTTGGCGTAAACTGATGATCATCAATCTTTCTCCTTAAACAATAGCTGTTGGATTAAGGTAATTATTAATATTAAAACAAATAGACAAAGAGATATTGCCGAGGTATACCCTAACCGAAAACGCACAATGCCCTCTGTAAATATATAGTGAATGACTGAACTGGAAGACCCTGCCGGTCCTCCATTGGTCATTACATAAACTTGGCTGAAAATTCTCAATGTGGCAATAAGTTGTAAGGTTATAACCATGCTTATCGTGGGGCGAATATGCGGGAGCGTTATGTACCAGAAGGTCTGCAAGCGATTGGCACCATCAATCGCACTGGCTTCCTTAAGTTCCACCGGTATTTCCTGCAGGGCTGCCAAGAACAGGACAAAACAAAATCCTAAATCCCACCATATCGAAGCGATACTCACTCCGATCCAAGACCATTTTGTACTCGTAAGCCAGGGCACATTAGGAATGCCGATTTTCCCCAAGTAATTATTAAGGAGCCCAAACTGAGTGTCTAAAATCCATACCCATACAAGACCAATGACAGTAGCAGAGACAACATTGGGGGAATAAAAGGCTGCGCGCACAAAGCCTGAGAGATACCATCGTTGGTTAACATAAGTGGCAAAAATTATTCCCAAAATCACTACCCCCGGAACAATAAGAAGCCCATAACGGATGACATTGAAGAAAGCCTTATATGCCCACTCATCTCTGAAAATATTCTGGAAGTTCTCGAGTCCAACCCACTGCGGCGCTCCCATCACGGTCCAATTTGTAAATGCGATATAAGCACCGAATATAATTGCTACAAGAGTAAAAAGGATGAACAGGATGAAGAACGGAAAAACGAAAACATAAGCGGACCAATCAATCCGTTGATCTTTCCAGGTTGCTCTTCGCAACCGGGATATCAAGCCTGGTCTTTTGTAAATGGTTTTCATACTCTCCATTTGTGCCTTCATTAGACCGACCCAATTGCTAGGGGGCAAGACGGTTTTTACCCCATCCGCCCCCCCGCATAATCAATAGACCTATCCCTTATCCAAGTCTTCCTGCCAACGCTTTGCGATTTCTTCCATTGCTTGTTCTGGTGTCTTTTCCATTGCCCAAACGGTTTCAAGTGTTTTTGCAAGGAAGTTCCCACCAGCGTAGATGGTGAAGTCAGGGGCTTCGAGAACAGGGATCTCCCCCTCAGTAGCAAAAGACATCCCATCAATAAACGCCCCGCGCACTTTCCAATCCGGACCTGCGGTCTTGTAATCCTCACGTGCTAAGATGGATTTTCTACACGCTGCCCCGCGTCCCTTCGTTGTCCAAAGGAAGCTGTTATCAGACAACCATTTGATTGCGGTCATTGTTGCTTCATAACGAGCCGGGTCTTTTTGTACATACATTTCCAGCCCACCCAACTCGAAATAGGTGCGATGATCGCCGCCAATATTGGGGAATGGAACAGTGGTAAAGTTCAAACCTTGGGTTACATAACCGTTAATTGTCCAAGGTCCGGTCCAGAAGAAAGACCCTTCACCATTTCCAAAAGCCGCATAACGATCAGCAATATCACGAGTTGAAACCTTATGCTTGTCGAACAAATCCAGTACCCAATACATGGCGTTAATGCCTGCATCGGGATTTATAGCTGCGGTCTTCAAATCATCACTTGCCCGCTTAAATCCCATTTGCGCTGCTACGATTCCCCAGGTGACGGTGGGTTGGACACCAGTACCTGTCATCATAATTCCAGAGCGAACAACCTTATCGCCATCACGGATGGTTAACTTATCCGCCCAATCGAGCAGCTCGTCGTTTGTTTTTGGGTAGTTATTGATATCCAAGCCTGCCTCGTTGACATGATCGAGGTTAACCTCCATTTGCAGGCTCATGGCATCCATGGGCACCATATACATCTTATTGCCCAAATTAGGATATCGGGAAGCCTTGACCATGGATTCGACAAAATCATTCATGTCAAGTCCCACTTTAGACAAGTAATCATCCATTGCAACGATGACATTGTCATTGATCATCATACCGCGCAATCCTGCAGTCCCCCAACCAAAGTCCGGCGCCTGCCCAGTTGCGGCGGCTGCGACAACTTTGGTCACATATTGGTCATCCGGAACAACTTCCATTCTTATTTGAATATCTTTGTTGGCGGCGTTGAATTCATCAATCATCTGCGCCCAAATTTCTCCATCCGAAGCAACCAACCAGCTCCAATGGATAAGTTCTATGGGTTTTCCTACTGCCGGCGCAGTTGTTGGCGCAACTTTTGTTGCCTCAGTTACCATCTCGGTCGCTTTTGGGGCACAAGCTGCCAGCGTGACACCCGCGACTGTCAATCCAGAAGCCTTCAAGAACTCCCTGCGTGAAATTTTCTTATTCAGATTCATCCCTACCCTCCTTTTTATTATTTCTCCTTTTTCAATTTTTCAACAACTTTTGGATCGAAACTTTTGTTTGTGTTTCTTTCAATATTCGCTCCTTTCTCAAAAAAATTTCTTGATCCAAGCAACTCGTCGTAATCTATTTTTCTATGTTAAGTGGTTTTTTTACCTGCCGGCGCCGCCCCTTTGGCGAGCGCCAGCGCCTCCAACTGTGAAAGGGACAGCCGTGCCATGCGGATCTCGCTCGGCAGCACCATGCCGATGAGCCACGGCGGGTCGCGGCGGATGTCGCTGGTGTAGTAGCACAGGTACAGGTCATCGCCGCGCAACGCTACCCCGCCGTAGGACGTATCGCCGGCGGAGGGCAGGTCGCCCAGGCGGATCAAGCCGCCCGGCTCCACCACGTACAGGGCGGTGCGCTTGCGGCTCAGCACGCCGCCCTGCCGGCTGAAGGGCTCGCTCAGCACCGGCTGGAAGCGCCCCAGCGCGTAGACCCTGCCGTTGTAGGCGAACAGGCACGGTCCGTCCAGGCGGGTCAGCCGGTCCTTGGTGTGCGCCTCCCATTCAACATAGGGCGCCCGCGCGCTGGCGATGAGGGTGGACCCCAGCGGGTCGCCGGTGACGACGTTGAACGAGTGCTCCAAACGCGCCGTCGCCAGCATGTGCCCGTCCGGCAGGAATTCGATGTCGGTCTCGTCGTTGCGGTCACCGGTGTGAATCACCGAGACGCGCTCCCAGCTTTCGCCGTCGCCGGATTTGAGCAGAATGGAGGCGCCGTGCTCCCACCAGTATGCCGGCGCGTACCAGGTACGCCCGTCGCGGCTCTTGGGTCGCCAGAACAGCCAACCCTCCGGTTGCACCGACTTGGCGGGCTGCCAGTGAACCCCATCCTCGCTCCAGGTGCAAGCCGTGGTGTACGGCTCCGGGTCAAAGGAGCGGTTGGGCAGGTAATAGATGTACAGCCGCTTGCCGATGGCGGCAAACTTGGGATCGCGGATATCCTCGCCCGGCGATTGGAAGGAAGTCACCTCCTCCCAGTGGTGCGCGTCTGTGGAGCGGCGCAGCACCAGCCGGGTGGTGGTGCTGGCAAAATGGAACGGCGCCGCGGCGTGGATCAGGTAGAAGGCGCCCTGCCAGTAGATCAGGTCGCTGTTGGAGTTGTGCAGCCCATCGTCCACCGCTCTCCAGGTCTCGATCTCCAGACCCTGCGGCAGCCGGGAGCGGTTGGGGCGCAGCATCCAGTAGTTGAACAGACCGCCCAACCCTATCAGCAGTGCCCCGAAACCGACCCCAGCGGACCGCGTGCCGCGTGTGTGTGTGCGCAACCCAATGCCGATGAGGAAGAGCCCCAACCCGGTCCCCAGGAAGCGAACAATGTCGACGATCAACCTCATCGGAGTTTTCATGTTCACCTTGTTCCACCGTAGGGGCGCGATATGTCGTGCCCCTACGATACTTCCTGCAAAACCTTCTCCCGCGCGTCCAGCGCCGCGCGGACTTCGGCGTACTTCTCGCGGTTGAGCGGGTAGAACCACGCCACCACGATCGCCGCCACCACCAGCAGCGCCCCGAAGGGACCCGTCATCCAGCGGATGGCACCGAGTGCGGCATCGGACTGCTGGAACACCGTCACACCCTCCGGCGGCGCCTGGTAGCCGAAGATATCCAGCGCTTGCAGCGCCAGAAAGCCCGCCACCGCCCCGCTCAACTTGCGGAAGAAGGTGACGGCGCCGAAGAACAGTCCCTCGTTGCGCTCGCCGTGGGTGTACTCGTCCCAATCCACTGCATCCGGCAGCATCGACTCCGGCAGCACTGAGGCGGCTGAGACGCTCAGCCCCGCCAGCGCCGAGAGGGCAATGACATAGCCCACCTGGTCCGGCTGCACCGTCATCATCGCCGCCAGCACGAACACCCAGAATACCATCCCGATGATATAGGCGGGCTTCTTGCCCAATTTGCCGGAGAAGAAGGTCCACAGCGGGATCGACACCACCGCCACGATCATGATGGCGCCCAGCACCAGCGACTCCAGCGCGAACGGCTCGCCGAACACCGGGCGGCTGATCAGGCTGTCGCCCCGCCCCACCCAGTAGATCAGGAAGAACGGGATCATGCGCGTCACCAGGTCAAAGGCGACCCAGGTGAGCGAGTACAGCCCGGTGACGTAGCGGAAGGGCTTGTTGCGCCAGATGACGCGCCACATCTCCCCGATCTTGACAGGTTTGGGCTCCTCCAACTGGGTCTTGGTCTCCTTAATGACGAATGGGATCACCAAGAATGGCAGCGCTGCGATGCCGCCAAAGACGGCTGCCACCAGCAGGTAGCCCTGCTGCGGCGTGCCTCCTGCGCGCACGGCGTTATCGACCACCGTTGGCGCCGTCACCGCCGTCACCAGCGTTGCCAGCAGGTTGAACAGCACCCGGAAGCCGGAAATGGACGTGCGCTCGTCGTAATCGCGGCTGATGTCGGGGATCAGCGCCAGATAGGGTACGTTGATCAGCGTGTGCAGCGTATCGCCGATGATGAACGCCAGCGTCACGTACAGCATCTTGACCCACTGGCTGGCGGTGGGCGGCGCCCACCATAGAATGAGGAACCCCAGAGCGAAGGGAATGGCGAACAGCAGCAGGACCGGACGCCGCCGCCCCCAGCGGGTGCGCAGCCGGTCGTTGAGCGCCCCCACCAGGGGGTCGTTGATGGCATCCCACAGCGTGCCGATCAGCGCGGAGAAACTCGCCAGCCCGGGGTCAAGCCGCACCACGTCGGTCAGGAAGATGGTATACAGCAGCGCCCGCAGCGTGGTGAAGCTGGAAAGCGACCAGTCGCCGGTGCCATAGAGCAGTTTCTGCCAGAAGCTCAATCGCCTGGATGGAACTGAGGTTGCGGTCATTTCCCGATCCCGAACTTCGCTTCGGCTTTGCCCAGCACCACGTCCAGCCGCTTGAGCGCCTCGGCGATGTCGCCTTTGGTGATCACCAACGGCGGCGCGAAGCACAGCCGGTTGAAGTAGTAGCCCGAATAGATGCAGATCACGCCCTCGTTGACCAGTTCGTTGGCGGCGAAGTGCGAGGCTTCCGCCGCAGGCTCCTTCGTCTGGCGGTCCTTCACCAGTTCGATCGCCAGGTACAGTCCCATCCCGTTGACGTCGCCGATCAGCGGGTGGCGCGCCTGAAGGTCCTTCAGCCCCTCCAGGAAGTACGCCCCCTTCTCCGCGGCGCCCTGGATGATGTTCTCGCGCTCGTAGATCTCGAACAACTTCAGCCCCCCGGCGCACGCCGGCGGGTAGCCGGTGAAGGTCGAGGAGTGCGCCCCCGGTCCCCATGAGTCCATGATCTCCTTGCGCCCGGTTACCGCCGAGATCGGCAGCCCGTTGCTGATCGACTTCGCCATCGCGATCAGGTCCGGCGCCACCCCGGAGTGCTCAATCGACCACATTTTGCCGGTGCGCCCCATGCCCGCCTGCACCTCGTCCGAGACGAAGAGGAAGTCGTACTTCTCGCTCAGGTCCTTGAGCATGCGCATGTACTCCAGCGGGGCGGTGATGTAGCCCGCCGAGGACTGGAATGGCTCGATGATGAAGGCTGCCACGTTGGTGACCTGCGCCTTGGGGTTGTTCAGCCAGGTCTCCTTGCTCTCGAACAGCCGCCCCACTTCCCTGGCGCAGAACATCTCGCAGGATGGGTACGCCTTGCCGAACGGGCAGCGGTAGCAGTAGGGGAAAGGAATGCGCACCACCGCCGTATCCGCGGGCGGGATGGGGTAGGAATATGCCACCATGAAAGCTTTGCTGGTCAGCGCCATCGCGCCCGCGGTGCGCCCGTGATAGTCGCCCCAGTGGGTGATGAGGATTGGTTTGCCGGTATACCAGCGCGCCAGCTTCATGATGATCTCGATCGCCTCGCCGCCGGTCACCGCCCAGAAGATCTTCTTGTCGAAATCACCCGGGTGGCGCTGGCACAGTTCCTTTGCCAGGCGCGCGCGCGGCTCCACCGGCAATTCTGCATATTGGCATAGCTTGTCCATCTGCGACTTGACCGCCTCGTTGATTTCGGTCACGCCGTAGCCCAGCGCGTTGACGGTGAATCCGCCGTGCAGGTCGATGTACTCGTTCTCATCGACGTCGTACAGCCGCGCCCCCACCCCGTGGTCAATCACCGGCGGGCAGTTGAACAGCGAGAAATCCAGGTGCCCGGTCGATTCGTATTTCAAGGTCAGGTCGAGGATCTCCTTCGCCTTGGGTCCGTGGGCAAACTCAGCCACCCGCTTGCGCAGCGCGGCTTCATCCCCGCGCAGCCGGGCGCGCTCGTTCAGGATGCGGTCTTCAAATGCTGTGGTCAAGGTTCCCTCCTGGGTCAATCACCCATTATCAAGTTGACTGCTTCCGGCAATCCTGCCTTCCAATCATTCCATCACCAACGATCAGGCAAAAAAAAACTGGTTGAATCGCTCAACCAGTGTGCACGGATCATGTCCTGGTAAGTTGGCTCCCCTGGTCCAATGCCAGCGGGTTGCCCACGGTCATGCCGACCTCCGCCATGCGACGCAGCAGCGAGGTGCCGGAATCGGTGATGTGCCGCGCCAACGTAGCTTCGGCGGCTTCCGGGTCACCCGTCAGGATCACATCTAAGATAGCCTGGTGTGAGACCTCGTCCGCCACCATGTCCGAGCGGTACAGCTTGGTGTTGAGGATGAACAGCAGCGTCAGCGTGCGCAGGTTGTCCAGCATGTTGATCAGCAACGCGTGCCCGCTGCGGCTTGCCAGCAAGCAGTGAAAGTCCATATCCGCCGTGATCAACCCCTGGTAGTCGTCGCTGCGCTCTGACTCGCCCATTTTGTGCAGGTAGTTCTTCAGCCCCGCCAGGTCTTCCGGGGTGCAGGCTTTGGCTTCGAGCGCCAGGCGCAGCGCGTAGGGTTCCAGTTTGGCGCGCAGGGTATAGATCTCCCAGATGCGCCGCGGCGAAAGTTCGGTCACGAAGGCGCCGCGGTAGACGAAGACCTCCACCAGCCCCTCGCGCTGCAGCAGGCGCAACGCCTCGCGCACCGTCCCGCGCGAGGTGTTGAGGTTCTTGCTCAGTTCCACCTCGTGCAGCGGCTCGCCGGGGCGCAGGTCACCCCGCAGGATGGCTTCCTGGATGGCTGTTGCAACGGTTTCGGTGAGTGTAGGAGGGCGAACGACTTCGCGCATCGTCATGGGATAAATTTTGTCCTGCGATTGATTGTTGGACAATTTTTAGTATAGCGATTTGCACCCCGTCTGTCAAGCATGACAAATATCATGTAATTGGGCAGCCCTTACGGTTGCCCATCCTACTGGCAGGGACACGCCCTGCCCCTACGATTTGCTCCCAAATATTCC
>JABLXM010000010.1 GCA_013177815.1 Anaerolineae bacterium
GCCCCTGCTGCAACACAAGATCAACAGCTTGCAGGTACAATTCGGTTTTGCCGGAGCCGGTAACGCCATGCAGCAGGATGGGATCGTGCGAGGAACTGCCGTCCATGCCTGCCAGCGCTCGCTGAATGACCTGCCAGGCGGCTGCCTGTGGGGTGGTCAGGTGCATAGGTTTGGTTTGGGCGGCAGCCACATTATCCAACGGGTCGCGCCAGCGTTCGGTTTCCCCCAGAGAGATCCAACCCTTTTCTGCCAGGTTGACCAGGTCCGCCATATTTGCACCGGTGCTTGCGAGAACCCAGGGTGTATCCACTTGCCAGGGCTCGTGCGCCAGGAACTGCAACACTGCCATCCGGCGGGTTCCCGCTGCACCCCGTCCTAATTCGGCTGGTTCGGTCGGCAGCGCCTGCGGCTTGACTACCAGTTGGGCGGTGCGGACGGTGCGTGGGTGAATGCCGGGCGGCGGCAGCACCGGCTGGGTCACCAACCAACCCTTGGCTGCCAGGGCACGCACGGCTGGTTTCCAATCGATATGCCGGAAGCGCGCCTCCAACTGTCGACCGCGCAATGCGCCATTTTGACGCAGCACATTCACGATGCGCGCCTGTAGAGGTGTAAGCTTATCGGCAGTGGTGGGTGGATCCGGATTGAGTTCGTAACGGGTGTCGGCGTGCTGGCTGAGACCGGGCGGTAGCATGGCATCCAAACAGGCGGGCAAGGGCGCCAGCAGGGCGTGTTCCATCCAGCGTGCCAACGCCATCTGAGCTGTGGTAAGCGCCGGTTGGGGATCGAGCAGCGCCGCCAGTGGTCTGGTCTCTGTCACGGAGGCTTCGTCCATCAAGGCGAACACTACTCCCTGAACTTGTTGTTTCCCAAAGGGCACTTGCACCAGGCAACCAGGCTGCACCGCTGCCATCTCTGGCGGGATATCATAATCGAACATACTGCTGACTTGTGAGATGTTGACGGCGACCCGGGCGTAAGGCATGGCGATCAGAGCGAACGATTGAGCAAGACTTGGGCGATGCGCAGGCGATCCATTGCCTGCACCTTCAGTACAACGCCCCCCTCTTCATCCACCACAGTGTCGCCCTTATCGGGAATGCGACCCAGCCGGCTGAGCATAAAACCGGCGATGGTGTCGTAGTATTCATCTACCAGGTGCAGATCCAGGTACTGGTTGACATCCTCGATGAAGGTCATACCGTCGATCAATATGCTACCGTCGGACTGCACCTGGAACGGCTCGGGTTCGGCATCGAATGGGCTGGAGACTTCGCCGATGATCTCTTCCAAGAGATCTTCCAGCGTGACCAACCCGGCAGTGCCACCGAACTCGTCCAGCACAATGGCGACATGTGTGCGGTGGTCACGAAAGTCGCGCAACAAGTCGTTGACCGAGATGGTCTCTGGCACGAAGAGCGCTTCGCGCGCCAGTGACTTCGATGTCTTATGGTTGAAGTCACTGTCCCGTAAGTGCGGTACGACATCGCGCAGGTGCAGGATACCGGTGATATGATCCAGGTCGGCGGCGAAGAGCGGCAATTTTGTGATGTTGTTGGTGGTCATCAGGTCAATCGCATGGTTGAGGGCGGCAGATTCCTCGATGGCGACGATCTCGGTACGGGGGATGTTGACCTGGCGAACAACCATGGCGCCAAAATCGATGACCGCAGAGAGCATGTCGCGTTCCGGCTGCTTGATGATACCCTCAACCTCCGGTCCGGTGACGATCTGCTTCAATTCCTCCAGCGTCACGGCGGTGTGGACGTTGTCGGAATCCGGGATGCCGATCAGGCGCAGGATAGCGCGTGTCGCCCAATCCAGCAGGTTGATGAACCACTTGAACACGCTGATGAAGATGGACATTACACCAGCCACGCGGATGATGAATTTTTCCGGTGCACGCAAAATTGCCACCTTGGGCACTTGTTCACCAAAAACGACATGGATGCTGGTGACGATGACCAGCGAGAGCGCCAGCGGCAGCACCGACAGGACGGATTCCATGAATGACAGCCAGCCCGGCAGGTTGATATGTTGAAAATAGGGTTCGAGCCAGGCTTCGAAGGCGTTTTCACCCACGGCGCCCAATGCCAGGCTGACGACCGTGATGCCTAATTGGGTGGCAGCGATGAGTCGTTCGCGCTCTTTGGGTTGCTCCAGCCAGGTGTGAACGGTCGCCAGCGAACGCGATTCCGGGGTTGCCAGCAGGTCCAGCCGGGTGCGGCGTGAAGACACGGCGGCAAACTCCACCGCGACGAAGAATCCGTTCAATGCCACCAGTACCAGGATCAACAGGATGTTGGCAATGGTCATTGGGATGCTGCTTGGCTCGCTCCCGGTTTCAGGATTGCCAAAGCGCCGTATCCGACGACCGAATCTTCGCCCGCGCCGCCATCCGCCGAGGTGCTATAGTGCAGTTGGATGGCTTGGGTGGCGCCAAGATCCAGGGCAGCCCATAGGACGGCAGCCACCGCCATGGCGCCACAGGCTTGCCCGGCGCCGCTGCGGTCGGCTTCCAGCACGGCTTGCGGCTGCAACAGCGCCATGCGTTCCAGTATGTGCGTGTCCAGCGAACGGGCGACGGAAAGTGGATAGAAGTGCGAAAGGTCGGTGCTGGCGACGAGCAAAGCCCGCCGCTCACCGATGACCTGTGCCAGCGCATCGCCCAGGTGGTGCAGGGCTGCTGCTTCATGGGTTGCCAACATAACCGGAAGCAACTGGAATTCATCTGCCAGCACACATTGTAGGAAGGGCAGTTGGATCTCGAGGGAATGTTCCTGGTCGCGCGCAAGGGGTTGCAGCGCCGGCATGTTGCGCTCTTGCAAGGCGAGGTCCAAGGCATTGAGCGCGGCGCGATCGACCGGCACGCGACCAAGAGGAGTTTCGTAAGCGGCATGGGCGCTGGTCAGCATCGACGCGGGCGGGTAGCGGTGGAATGGTGAAACGACCGCTACCATGTCGTAAGAATTACCCAATACCGCCCGGAAAGCGTGCGCGGCGGTGTGACCGGAATATCGGTACCCGGCGTGCGGCGCAACCAGCGCCACCACATCGCCCGGCAGGTCTGGCAAAATAGCTGATTGTAGACGCGCCTCGATCTGCTGGCGCAGGGCTTCCGGCTCGCCGGGGTACCAGGTGCCGGCGATGGGGGAGAGACGGACATCTGGAATGGCGGACATTGTGCTTACATTATATTATTTCTTCAACGGAAATCCAACACCCGGCTGGTTTTTCTAACACGATCGCTCGTTGGTAACGATGGGAATATCGAGCGTCGACCGGATGGCGTCAACAATCCGGTTGTTCATTGGACAATTTATCGTAATAGAAGATGCCATGATGAGAGCAACGTCACACCGTTTTTGGATTTGCGTGTTGCCGGTCACATCCCGATCTTTTGGCGCAACTCACGAGGGTCCAAATATAGTTCAATGTAACCGCAGGTCATGCACGCGCGCGCCCAACGGGCAGGCGTCATGACCTTGAGGAAACCGGTCTGACGGTTGGAGGCATAGTGAATGCCCTCGCTTTCGCCGATGGTGCCTTCGTCCATTGGGTGGCTACATTTGGGGCAAGTGGGGGGTTCAGATTGATTCATGTTGGCTCCCGGGTCAAATCGGTTGTCGCCTGAAATCACCCAAATTCTATTGCGAAACATTGATTATTTATTGATGGACAAGTGGAGTTTTTGATTTGTTCCGAGGTGGTATGGCGAGATTTGGTCGAAGTGAAACTGGACTATAATATTGCTCCCAGATTCAAAAATGCGGGAGGGAAGCCATGAAAGAAGTCGATGCCTTGTACCACGTCCAGTTGCGCCCAGGTGATATCGGACGCTACGTGCTGCTGCCGGGTGATCCCGGACGGGTGGAGCGCATTGCGAATTATTTCGATGATCCGTATTTCGTTAGCAGCAACCGTGAGTACACCACCTGGAGCGGCACGCTGCTGGGTGAGAAGGTCTCGGTTACTTCGACCGGGATCGGTTGCCCTTCCACCGCCATTGCGGTGGAGGAACTGGTGATGCTGGGAGCCGACACCTTCATCCGGGTAGGTACGGCAGGCGGCATCCAGCCGGAGAACAAGACCGGTGACGTGGCGGTCGTCTCGGCTGCCATCCGTGACGAGGGTACCTCGCCGCAATACCTGCCGCTGGAATACCCTGCGGTGGCGGACCTGGACGTGACGCTGGCATTGCGCGATGCCGCCAGGCAATTGGGACTGCGACACCATGTCGGTGTGGCTCACTCCAAGGATTCGTTCTATGGCGAGGTGGAACCAGAGCGCATGCCGATGGTGGGCATGTTGCAAGCGCGCTGGGAAGCCTGGAAAGCGGGCGGCGCGATCGCCAGCGAGATGGAAGCGGCGGCGTTGTTCATCATCGCCGGCATCCAGCGGGTGCGCGCCGGCGGGGTGATGTTACTGATCGGCAATCCGGCGGAGGATATGCAGGGTGACGACCTGGCAGCCTGGAACCAGATGGTGAGCGAGGACCGCCAGATCCGGGTGGCGGTGGAGGCGTTGAAATTGCTGATCGCACGGGACCGCCAGGGCTTGGAATAAAAGCCAGCCCGGGCAATTCTCCCGGGCTGGGTATCGGTTGCTTATCTCATTCTATATTTACTGCTTCATTTTATCCAATCCATCTTCGCCAAAAAGTGGCGCAGCAGTTTGGGGGCTTCCACGATCTTGACGCCCCGCACCGAGCCGGCGTTCTTCACCACTTCCGCCGCGACATCGCCGATATATTCCAGATGGCTGCGGGTGTAAACCCGGCGCGGGATGGCAAAACGCACCAGTTCCAAAGGCGGGGTGATCATCTTACCGGTGGCGGGGTCGGGGTGGGAGAACATCAGCGAGCCGATCTCGCAGGCGCGCACGCCGCCCTCCAGGTAGAGCATATCCGCCAATGCCACGCCGGGGAATTGCTCCGGTGGGATGTGCGGCAGACAGGCGCCGGCGTCGGCATAGACGGCGTGCCCGCCGGTCGGTTGGTAGACCGGAATGCCGGCGGCTTGCAGCACCTCGCCCAGGTAGCGGGTGTGCGCCAGCCGGTAACGCAGGTAGTCCTCGTCGACTCCCTCACGCAGCCCCTGCGCCACGGCTTCCAAGTCGCGACCTGCCAGACCGCCGTAGGTGATATAACCCTCATGCAGGATCAATTTTTCTGCCACCTGCTCATAGAGTCCGTGGTCGCGCAGTGCCAGGAAACCGCCGATGTTGACGATGGCGTCTTTCTTGGCGGACATGGTGCAGCCATCGGCGTAAGAGAACTCCTCGCGGGCGATCTCGATGATGCTTTTGTCGGCATAACCTGGCTCACGCATCTTGATGAACATGGCGTTTTCGGCAAAGCGGCAGGCATCGATGATGAATGGGATGCCGAAGGAGCGGTAAACTTTGGCAGTGGCGCGAATGTTCGCCATCGAGACCGGCTGACCAGCGGCGGAGTTGTTGGTGATGGTCAACATGCCGACCGGGATGTTCTCCGGACCGACTTCCTCGATAAATGATTTGAGGCGCTCGATATCCATGTTGCCCTTGAAGGGGGCATCCAACTGCGGGTCGCCAGATTCTTTGACCGCCAGGTCGACCGGGCGCCCGCCCAACTCCAGGATGTTGCCCTGGGTGGTGTCGAAGTGACGATTGTTGGGCACCACCTGACCGGGTTTCAGGATGGCTTGGAAGAGCACGCTTTCCGCTCCGCGCCCCTGGTGGGTGGGCAGGACGAATGGGAATCCCATTACGTCCTCAACGGCTTCCTTGAGGCGAAAGAAGGATTTGGCGCCGGCGTAGGATTCGTCGCCGACCATCAGGCGACCCCACTGGCTGTCGCTCATGGCGCCGGTGCCGCTATCGGTCAACATATCGACATAGACATCTTCGCCGCGGATGCGGAACACGTTCAGACTGGCTTCCGCCAGGGTCTTGGTCCTTTCTTCGCGGGTGGTCATGCGAATGGGTTCGACCATTTTGATGCGGAAAGGTTCCAGGAATGGGATTGGCATTTGTCCTCCGGTGGATGTGATGAGAATATTATATCCGGAGCGAGCGAGAGGGGAAAGTGGCATGCGTAAAGAACAAGCAGGAGAAATTATTTCTTCGCTCATCCATTTTCGTCTTGAGAACGGGGTACTAATGAAAATACGAACGGGCTTGTCCGCCAGTACTTTCCAAAACATTCCGCTTTCACTACAATTGCTCATCAAGATGTTATTGCTGTGATGGATAAGTTAAACAATAGACCTCGAAAGCGTCTTGGTTTCATAACTCCTAGTGAGATTTACAATTCTTATTCAATTGCACTTGCTAGTTGAATTCAGCGGACAAACTTTTCGATTAGTCTTGTTGTATTTGTTCGGACAATATGATACGGCTCGGCGCAGAATAGATGCGAAAACTACCCCCACGCGCATAACCGACCACGGTGATATTCCAAGCACATGCCATGGCAATAGAAAGGCTGGTAGGAGAAGTGCATGAAATTATAATGGGGGTTTTCGCTTTGACAGCCTCACCCAGCATCTCTGAACTAATTCGCCCTGTGCAAATCAATATTCTATTCTCAGTATCTATTCCACGTTTCAATGCTTGCCCCCACAAACGATCGATCGTATTGTGCCTACCGATATCTTCCGCCACAAGTAGAAGCTCGTTTCCATCACTCAAAGCTGATGCATGGATTCCTCGTGATTCTTTGTAAAGGATGGCAGCTTGAAACAACTTTTTTACTTGCAGTCCAACCTGAGCGGTTGTGATCGAAGTTAACGGTGGTAGAGGCATACGCTCTTTGAGTAGGTCATCAAAGGTTACGCCACCCCCGCAACCTGATGTGGTGATGCGGTGGGCAGGCGGTTCTTTCAGCTTGTTTTTCAACCAAACATCTATACAGGTTCCCTGTGCTGATAAGGTTAAACTGGCAATATCCTCAATGCTGGTAATCAGTTCTTCTGAGCGAAGAAAACCGATAGCCAGTTCATCGAGTTGATGGGGCGAACACATCAGGGTCGCAAGTTCTTGCCCATTTAAGAAGATGCAGGCACGAATCTCTTCAACCACTTTATGGTTTATCGAGTGAAAGGCATTCCCCTCAAACATGGCATAGCTGGTTAAATCCCCCTTTTTGGAAGTCATTACCATTGATCACCTCTATCGCAGCATTTCTTCAAATAGTTTACCTTCTTGGACGCTATTACAACCTCTTGCCACCTGTTTGTTACGCAAGTAGATCGCCATCTTAATCTGGGAAGGCAGAGCTGTCCCATTTTTATGGGACTGCCCTGCCTATACCATACTTTTCTTAAATACATCCTTTCTGATATGCATCCTAGAGGATGCCCAGCTTATCCAGTCCCAAAATCATCTTGGCAACAGCCATACCCGTGCTGGCTGCCCCATCGCTGATGGCAGCGTAGTTGGGTTTCGTACCATCCCCGGCGAAGTAGAGATTCTCGATGTCAGGGGATTTTGCAAAGACCTTGTGCCCCCCGCTCAGCCCATTGTGAGATGCCGCTTCCGAGTAGAAGAACTTTTGCCATTTCGGCGTATTCAAAAATCCTGGATATACCCTATCAAGTATCGGGTTCAGTTTTTTGGCAACGAGATCATCTAGGTCTTTCTTCTTGATTTCTTCCAAATCATCCAGGTAGTACATCCAAATCAACTGTTTTCCTGCAGACGAGTTCCACGGCAGCTCCTCAGATTGATTAAATATCCCGCCGATATTATCCCCTGTCTTGGCATCCGTGACCAGCACAAAGCCTGGCTCATGACTTACCGTTTTGTCGAGCAGCGATACAAGGAAGGCTCCCGCGCGATGAATTGTCTTCGGTTTCGCCAGAGCCTCTTGGATGTCTGCAGGAACCTCCTTGAACAGTTTCTCGACTTGCAGCCAGGAAGCAGTCACGATGACTCGGTCAGCATAGATTATCTGTTCACCATTTGGGCTTGTTACGCGAACACCTACCGCTTTGCCTTTTTCTACAATGACCTCCTCGACTGTATGCTGCAAGCGTATCTCGCCACCCAGGGCTTCGATTGCCCTGGCAAATGGTTGGGCGATTCCTTCGATCAGGTTTGGGTGTGGAGCAACCGTACTGCCTTCACCCGCTACCCATGCTCGGATCATCACAAATGTTTTGCCCGCCGATGCGTATTCCCAAGATAACCCTGCACTCCCCATGAAACACATACTGGCACTCAGGGAACTAAACAGATGACGAACATACGGATTGGATGTCCGCGACTCGAAATATTCCTTAAGCGACAGCTCAGCATACTCTTCTGCCATCTCTAAGAGTGGCTTGCTCAGGATATCATTCCACAGCTTGAAGAGTTCAGGCCTAAGATCGGCAGGAAGTTTTTCGGTACACAGTGTCTGCAAATAGTCCAGTGACCAATCGGTCACGCCAGGTATGCTCATAATTCGGGGAATGTCAATCATGCAGGAACTATCTCCGTCAATAAATACTCTGGGTTCTTTACTATAGCGTTGTCTTACATCTGCACCCAGATCTTTTGCTGCGACTGCCCAAAATCCACCTTCCAGGGAACTCATGATCAGGGGCAAATGCATTACAACCGTGAAATTGCCCATTGGGAGGTGATGCCACCGTCCACCTACTACCTTATCCTTCTCAAGGAGTAGTGTTTTCTGACCGCCTTTGGCTAGATATCCGCCGCAGACCAATCCCGAAATACCGGTACCCACCACGATATTTTCAAATTTCCCGACCATTTTCATTCTCCTTTTTGGGGTTACTTCCTCTGCATGACAACAGAAAAAGCTTTTCTAGGCTTGATGGAAAGGGTCCTCTGTGTAGGTTTTCTGGTTGAGCGATCTCCATGAGCATCGCAGGACCTTTGATCTACCACATCTGCAGAATCAGGCCGGTACACTCGCCGTTTTGGGCAGTTTACCTAAGGTTTCCAGTTCATCAGCAACATCTTTCAGGTCCAACGATTCCAAGTGTTCTCGGGTAGGCCAGCCGGTCTCGCGGTCCCAACCCAGATACTCATAGAAGTTACCTGTGGTTACCTTAAACTTTTCGGCGTCATAGGTACCATAGGTGCGTGGAATGATCTCCTCGAATTCCATTTGAGCCGTCCGATTGTAATCACGAATTTGAATTGCGCGGAACAGCGTGTTGACGCGTTCACCGGCTTTGAAAAGCTCGTCTTCGGTCATTTTTTGACCGGTCACTGAAGAAAAGATTCTAGATTCGACTGCTGTCGTCCAAGTGCCTTCGCCAACTTGCTCGTCAAATTGCCAGCCCATATAATTACGAAGCGGGAACATAAAGCACTCGGGTAAACAATCGATGATTGTTCCGCGAACCGTGCTCAATTTCGCCCATTTCAATGGAAATTCGGCAGTGTATGGATCTTCTTGTTTTGTCATTGCTTTCATTACAAAATTCTGAAAATCCTGATGTGCCCAATCTGGCCACTTGTTGTGATGTGGGTCACGCGTATCAATCATCCAGTTAAGCATGCTGGGCAGGTTCATTGGGAAAGGCATTTCCGTCCCCAGGCTTCGGGCGGTGTAACCCCACCCGCCGAGAACGGCGACCGGGAGCTTCATTTTTCCACCCTGCCAAGCAGCGCCTCTGGCTGCCTCTGGACCTTCGTATATGGTATGAGCGTAAACATCTGCTCCAAGCTTCTCGGTAGTCCGGCGTAATCCTTCTGCTAATTGGTCGCCAAAACCCTGTCGGTATGCAATCATATTTAACAGCTTAACCCACCATTCTACTGAGCGCACATCCGTGGGCATACCGACAAGCGATTCGGTATCAATTCCGACCGCTTTGGTATAGTACAACCAGGGCACAATTCCATAGACAATTTCAAAGTGCCCAAACCCTAACTGTTCAGCGAGCTCATGAATTTCAAAGCCCTTGGCGAATTTGTCACCCTCTTCGGCATGGAAAAACTGTTCATAGCGGGTATGGTTACAGCCGGTCATCGCGTGCAAAAGTCCGGGGTGAGTCGTAGCCGGTACATCCCTGAGTTCATAGAATCCGCAACCGTGCAAGCAGCCTAACCCACACGAGTGACTGAGATAGGCATAAGGTTTGTTGTATACCAAGCCCATCCAGTTAATCGAGAAGTTTGGTTTTTCGTTGGGTCCGACCCAAGACCACCAGAAGGGGTTGTGTTCCTTATCTGCAAGGTTTTCTTTGATCCAAGGATGATTGATTTTCTTGGGGAAGATATCTTCCGTTACCTTCAAAAGGGCTTCAGGATCGGCAACTTTGACCTGATGTTTGCCTTTGGTCAACGTAATGGCTTTCAGATTCTTTGAACCCATAACCGCGCCCATACCGCCTTGACCGGTGGCACTGTGAATGCCACAGCCGATAATCGCAAAACGAACCAGATTCTCACCTGCCGGTCCAATTCCATAAGAGGTGGAGCCTTCGCCATGCCGTTTATGCAGAATTTCCTGAGCATCAACCAACCCCATCCCCCACAGATCTTGCGCTGACCGGAGTTCGGGTCCTTCGCTGGTGATGAGGAGGTAGGTTGGTTCCGGGGCTTTCCCCTCGAGAATGATGCCATCATATCCCAGCCACTTCAATTGGGTCGGGAAAGCTCCACCGATACTGGAGTTGGTATATTGCTCCGGGTAACTATAGGGAGAAATGCTGACAAATTCACCCCGACCGCTGGAAGGCGCCGCAGTTCCACCCGTCACGCCAACGGTAAAGATCAGTTTATTTTCAGGGTCAAAAGCCTTGATTCCCGATTTCATCTCTTCCCACCAGATGCGGTGAGCTACGCCCATTCCACCAATATACTTGGGAACGTATTTCATCGTATCCACAGTCGAGAAGGTTCCTTCGGTGAGGTTTACTCTCAAAATCTTTCCAGTCCATCCAAATTGTTCATTCATTGCATCACCTCCTCTAGTACTTTTTCAATTCAAGGCACATTGTCGGGCACATCTGCACGCAGATCGGTCCTTCGGGTCGGTCTTTGCACAGATCACACATGATGGCTTTTTTCTTGACGCTGTTGAAGTTGATCGGCGCCGGATCAAAAGGACATGCCTTGATGCATAACTTGCAGCCAGTACACAAATCTTCGACGATGAACCGAGCACCGGTAACTTCGTCTACCTGGATGGCTCCAACTGGGCAAGCCGCCATGCAAGATGGTGAGATGCACTGTTTACAAGTGCGTACGTAATAATCACCCGTGAAAGTTTCGCTAATCTCCCAGATTCGATTAAGTTCAGCACCGCAGGCACCTTCATGAATCATGGCACAGTACAGCTCGCAGACTTTACAATCCTGGCAAGCTGAAATTTCCGGGTCCACCATTCCAATGTAACCTTTGGCTTTGGGAACAGAGCGAGAATCGATGGTTACGTCTTTTACCTTCATTGAACACCTCCTTGGAAAATACTTTGGTTTGTGCCTATGGATTTTTACAAAAGGGCATAAACACATTTTGTAAAACACAACACATTTTATTCAAAGCTTCGTTCAGGGTTTACTTTTGTATTCTCCACCTTTCCTTTCTTGAAAATAAAGGAGCCATAGCGCTCAACAATTCTTCATTGTTGATTACTATGGCTCCTTTTCAAATTCGGGAGGCAAAGGAATTACTCCCTTTACCCAATGTTCTCAAGAACCACGTGGGTTCACTGAGAATCGGAGCGCTGATTCAATTGCTTGCAAGGATTAATTTCATTAACGATTATATAGATTCAGAATACTGTTTGAATAGATAGATGATGACCAATGTTTTTAGGTCGAGCGCTTGACTTATTGTGCATTGTGCACTATGATTTAAAAATAGCGGTTAACGGAAAAATCCATGAAATTGAGCATGTTTATCCTGGCAGATTGGTTGGAGAAATACAAACCCACCATCAGCATTACTGGAGGGCTGCCCGTATTATCGGGCGCCAGAATTTGCTCTGACTGTTCTTTTGATGGCGATGATTCCGTCCTTTTAATCGGACGTGCTGCAGATCTTTTCCCCGAGAAATATCAGGGCGAGCAAGTCATTTGCAAGAACAAGGAAGATTGGATCCTGATCGACTCGATCAATGTTAATGAAGTACTGAACGATGTTCTCAAAGCCATTGAATTCTATAACGATTGGGAGTTCAATCTGAAAGAGGCAGCTTTTTCGAATGAATCATTTCAAATGCTGATCGATATAAGCTACCCGATTTTTAAAAACCCCATTTTCATGGTGGATTGGTTCGGTAAGGTGCTTGGACTGACCACTCAGAGTGAAGCGAAGATGGACGGGACCGTCTGGAATTACATGCGTACGAATGGCTATCTTCCTGCCTATGTGTACGATGTGGTCAAGATGAGCAGCAAGCAATTTAGAGATATCGAAAACAACAAAGACGTCTTCTACCTGGAAATTCCAGATTTTGATTATCAGTGCTTTCACTGTACTGTTTTCGTAGAGAACAAACCTTATTTGAATTTTGAAATATCAGAAAATGAAACTCGGCTGACGGAAAGCACGAGGCAATTAGCAGAAATCCTGCGACAAGCTGTAGTCATTAAACTTCGATTTAGCGACACATCAGCCTTTAACCCTTCGGCTCAGACATTGCTTTCGGAAATTCTGTATGGAAAACCGTACCTTCAAGAAGCATTAAACCAAGTTCTTTTTAAGCTTGGTTGGGTACATACAAAAAGCTGGTACTTGACCACTTTTCTTAATCCCTTTTCAGGCGGAATGTCTGGAATGGTCTTATTGCAGCAGCTTGGACGAGAACTTCCGAAGGGCTATTGTTTCGAATGGGAAAGCCAGATCATTATGCTGATGGACTGCAAAGATTGGGAAGAGTTCTTACCTGTGTTCACAATATTTTTACAGGATACCTCATTTTCCGCAGGCGTTTCATTGCCATTTAGCGATTTTAAAGATATTCCGATCGCATTGAAACAAGCCAAAGCAGCCTTATTCTATTCCAAACGGGATTCTGGTCTGAGTATGATTGTAGATCATGCCTTGGATTACATACTGAATGAATTTTCACAAAATTTTAAAAGCGAAGGCTTGATTCATCCTGCCCTTGAAACACTTGAGAATTATGACCTTGAAAATAACAGCGAGCTTTCAAAGACTTTGTATGTGTATCTAAAAAATGAACGGAGCATGAACGTGACTGCCAAGGCGTTGTTCATCCACCGCAACACTCTGCGCTACCGCCTGGAACAGATCGGTCAGTTGATCAATGTTGACCTGGATGATTCCGACATCAGAATGTATCTTCTGCTTTCTTACCCTATGAGGTGCCGAAAGTAAAAAAAAACAGAACGGGCTATTCTTTGAATTGAATGGTCAGAGAAATTTATTCAAGCATCATATCAAGTAAACTGCTGCCGACTCGTGATTTAATTTGGAATGACTCTACCCGGAAAATGATCTTCTTTACTTCTCTCGTGCGCACCAAGCTGTATATGCGTGTGCTAGCTCCGGCTACCAGACCAAGCTATAAACAAAAAATTTAAGAAGTTTTTTTGCAAGATATCTTAGTGATAGTTGCAGAGAGGGAATTTTTTAGGGGAGGTGTTGGAGCCGATACCGATGGTCAATGAAGCGCAAACGGTAAGCTTGTATAATAGCGTGGTTGCATGTTTTAGATTTTGGATTGGATGACGGGATGATGGAAGAGATCAAACCAGAGTTGGTCGAAGCATGGCTGCGAGAAGCCGGCGCGCTGGCGCTGCAATTTGCAGCCCGACCGGACATGACCGCGGAACATAAGGCAGATAATTCGCTGGTGACCGAGGCGGACCTGGCGGTGGAGCGATTGCTGGTCGCGCGGATCCAGGATACTTATTCCGGACATGCTATCATCGGCGAGGAGGCGACGCGCCAGAGTGGGAGTGAATACGCCTGGGTGATTGATCCGATCGATGGCACCAGTGCGTTCTTCCTGGGCGCGCCGACCTGGTGCGTCTCGCTGGGCGTGCTGCGGGATGGACAACCGCACCTGGGCATGGTCTATGTGCCCTATACGGACGAATTGTTCATCAGCCGGGATGGGCAGACCAGCCGCAACGGGCACCTGCTAAGCGTCAGTAGCGCAACCAAGTTGAATCGCGACACGCTGTTCTGTGTATCGACATTGGCGCACCAGTTGTATCCCATGAAAGGCTTCCCGGGGCGACTGTATTCGTTTGGCAGTTGTGTGTATCAGAATTGCCTGGTGGCGCGCGGTGCTGTGTGCGGCACGCTCAGCCGGAGCCCGCGATTGTGGGACCTGGCGGGCGCGCTGCCGCTGGTGCGCGGGGCGGGCGGCGATATGGTCTATCTTTCCGGCGAGCCGGTGGTGCTGGCAGATTTGATGGATGGCAGCCCGGTACACCAGCCAGTGCTTTCGGCGCCACCGCAGTTGATCGAGCTGCTGCTGGCGATCATCCGTCGGTCGGCGGTGGCGGGAAATGGCGGGGGATAAAAAATACCTTGCAGGCGTTCTTGATGTTGCGAACGTGCTGCAAGGTGCGCGTGATATAATCCCAATGCCGAAGGTGGGAATCGAACCCACATACCTTTCGGTACACGATTTTGAGTCGTGCGCGTCTGCCTGTTCCGCCACTTCGGCTTGCGTTAGAGTATACCCAATCTTCATGGAAGGGTCAAGGTATTATCTGGCTTATGCGATTAGGGATCATCGGTCTGCCGCAATCCGGTAAAACTACCTTGTTCAACGCGCTGACGCGCGGCGATGCGCCAACCGGCGCCATCTCCGGTAAGCTGGAGGTGCACACCGCGGTGGTGGACGTGCCCGACCCGCGGGTGGATACGCTTTCTGCCATGTTCAAACCCAAGAAGACCATCTATGCCAAGGTGACTTACTCTGATATTGCCGGGCTGGATGGCAGCGCCGGTCGCAGCGGCATCTCCGGCACGCTGCTGAACCAACTGACACAGGTGGATGGATTCATCCAGGTGGTGCGTTGCTTCGAAGACGAAAACGTCCCGCATCCCAACGGTAGCGTCGATCCGCAGCGTGACCTCGCCACCATGGACGGCGAGTTCCTGCTGAATGACCTGATTGCGGTGGAGCGCAAGCTGGAGCGCCTGGCGGAAGAGCGCAAGAAGGGCGGTGGGCGCGACAAAGGCGCCATCGAGCGAGAACAGGCATTGTTCGAACGGCTGGCAGCGGCGTTGAACGCCGAAAAGGTGCTACGTGACATCAAGCTGAGCGCCGAAGAAGAAAAGATGCTTTCGGGCTTCGGTTTTCTCTCGCGCAAACCGATGCTGGTGGTGCTGAACCTGGCGGAAAGCCAGGTAGAGCCGCACATCGATTACCCGCATGCACGCAGTCAGGTGGTGGCATTGCAGGGCAAACTGGAGATGGATCTGGCGCAATTACCGCCGGAGGATATGGCGGCGTTTCTGGATGAATACGGCATCAGCGAACCCAGCCTCAACCGCATGATCCGGCTTTCCTATGACCTGCTGGGGTTGCAGTCCTTCTTTACGGTGGGACCGGACGAGGTGCGCGCCTGGACGGTGCGCCGCGGCGCCACTGCACCGGAAGCCGCCGGCGAGGTGCACACCGACCTGCAGAAAGGCTTCATCCGTGCGGAAGTGGTGGCATACGATGACCTGGTGACGTTGGGGGGCATGAACGAGGTGAAAGCCAAAGGTAAAATGCGATTGGAAGGCAAGGAGTACATCGTCCAGGATGGGGATGTGATGACGATCAGGTTCAATGTATAAAGCAGGGAACGAAGTAGAGTAAAGGGTAAGAAATAAATTCTCAAGCGGGTGAGGCACCCTCCACGATCTATGCGTCGTGAGTTACGGATTCTTGCACTGCATCTGCCGGCACAACGCATCGAAATCCACCCGCGAGGTCATATCCAAGCTGAGCGGCGTCACCGAGACCTGGCGGTCGATTGCCAGGGCGTAAATATCGCTGTCCTTTTCCAGGGCTTGAAGGTCGACAACGCGCTGCCCGTAGATGGCGCCGGGCTGATCCCAGGATTGCCGCGGTGTGGCGATGGCGGTGTAGTAACGATGGGAAGCCAACCGGGTGATGCGCCAGGGCGTTGCGGGTGTGGCATCGTGAGGGACATCTACCTTCAGCAAGTGCACGTCCGACGGCAGTTGACGGTCGAGCAGGACTTCGCCGAACAGGTAGGTGAAGTGTGCTGCAGTGGAGAAATCGATCTCGGGCGAGTTATCCAGGTATTCATCGATGTTGACCAATTCCAGGGAGATTGCCAGGGCAGGAATGCCGAAGGAAGCTGCCTCGATGGCGGCGCCGACCGTGCCGGATATAGTGATGCTGGTGCCCATATTCTCTCCATAGTTGATGCCCGAAACAACCAGGTCCGGGCGGCGCGGCATGATCTCGACCACGGCGTGCAGCACTGCCTGGGCAGGGGAACCTCCAACGGCGTAGACCTCCCACTCATCGCCGCCGACGGTTATGCGCGCAGGTTCGATCTTTCCGTCAGAGATGATCGGCAGGCTGCGACCGGTTGAAGATTGCTGCTCGCGTGGGGCGACTACGGTGACATAACCCAACCTGGATAGGGCAGCGGCGGCTGCCCACAGCCCGGGAGAGTGGATGCCGTCGTCATTCACTAACAGGATCTGACGTTGTTCGGATTTTGGCATAAGAACTTCTCAAGTTTTAGATGAATTTTACCTTATCGCGGAAAATCTTGACCCCTGACAACAACCTAATCAGATACAACTATCCAAATAAGAGTGATAGGGTAAATATCATAAAAAAAAGTGACATTATTAATATTGATTTAATCTTATAAGTCAATATAATAGTAAATAGTGGTTAAATTTTTACACCTGATTTAGAAAAGGAGAAGAGACACCAGAATATGAGAACCAGCCATTTCAAGTATCTTGTGTTGGTGGGTATAGTTTTCCTCATGGCAGGGGTTCTGGCGGCTTGCGCGCAAACGACTCAGGTTCCAGAAGCGTCTCCGTGCCCGGAGGCGACACCATGCCCCGAGGTGCCAGAATCGGCGATGGTGGATGTGCCCTATGCCGACCTGTGGGCGGCTTCTGGTCACGCGGATGCCGCAGCGCCTGCTTTCACCCACTGGGATGAAGATGACCCGCAGGTTGTGGAGGTGGCGTGCGCCAAGTGCCACAGCGGCGCCGGATTCATGGATTACGTCGGCGCGGATGGCTCGGCGCAATTCACAGTGGATGTGGCGCCGCCGGTTGGGTCGGTTGTGACCTGCACGGCTTGCCATAATGATGCCACGGCAGACCTCAGTTCGGTCATGTTCCCGTCTGGCGTGATGATCGAAGGGTTGGGTGCCGAGGCGGTCTGCATGACCTGCCACCAGGGTAACGCTTCCAAGGTTCAGGTAGATGAATCGCTGGCTGGTGCAACCGATGAAGACACGGTTGTGCCCGACCTGGGCTTCACCAATATTCACTACTATGCCGCAGCCGTTGCACGATACGGCACGCTTGTCAAAGGCGGCTATGAGTACGATGATCAGACTTACGATGCAAAATGGGAACATGTCCAGGGTGTGCAAACCTGCACAGATTGCCACAACTCGCACTCGCTAGAGTTGGAGTTGGAAACGTGTGTCACCTGCCACCCGGGCGCGACCAGCGTTGAGGGTGTACGTGACATCCGAATGCAGTCATCGAGCTCCGATTATGACGGCGATGGCGATGTGGAAGAAGGTATTGCCAGTGAGGTAGCAGGTTTGCAGGAATTGCTCTACAGCGCCATGCAAGCATATGCCAGCGAAATCGCCGGCAGTCCGGTCATCTATTCAGCCACAGCTTACCCGTACTTCTTCATTGACACGAATGCGGATGGTCAGGCTGGAGAAGATGAAACGATCTTCCCCAATGCTTACAAGAGTTGGACGCCACGCCTGCTGAAGGCTGCTTATAACTACCAGACCTCCATCAAGGACCCCGGCGCCTATGTTCACGGCGGCAAGTATATCATCCAATTGCTGCATGACTCGATTGCCAGCCTGAACGAGAAACTTGCGACGCCGGTTGACCTGACGCTGGCGGAACGAGATGATCCGGGTCACTTTGCTGGCTCGGTGGAAGCCTTCCGCCACTGGGATGGTGAGGAGGATGGCGGCGTTGTGGCGCGAAGTTGTGCCAAATGCCACACCGGCACCGGATTGCCGCAGCTCATCGCCGAGGGCACCAACATCTCTCAGCCGGCGGGCGACGGCTTGTTGTGCGAAACTTGCCACAGCGATGTGACCACCTTTGCGTTGTACGAACTCGAAACGGTCAGTTTCCCCAGCGGCGCGAAATTAGGTTTCGAGGGTTCGGCGGCGGACAACATCTGCCTGAGCTGCCATCAGGGTGTCGAATCCACGGTCAGTGTCAACAATGCCATCACCGGGCTTGAACTGGATACCGTGGCAGAAGGTCTTGGCTTCCGCAACGTGCACTACTTTGCAGCCGGGTCTACTGTGTTCGGTACCGAAGCCAAGGGCGTGTATGAGTATGAAGGCAAAGAATACGCCGGTCGCTTTGCGCACCCCAATTATGAAACCTGCACTTCCTGCCACGATGCGCATATGCTCAAACCTGATATCGATGCTTGTGTGGGATGCCACCAGGTGGAGGACCCCGGTTCGATCAGGATGAATTCCAAAGGTGATTACGACGGCGACGGCGACACGACGGAAGGCTTGAAGGGCGAAACCGATACGCTGGCGGAGGCATTGTACACAGAACTCCAGAAGTATGCCGCGGATGTGGTTGGTACGCCCATGGTCTATGCCTCCAGCGCGTACCCGTATTTCTTCATCGATACGAATGCCGACGGGGTCGCGACGCCGGATGAGACCATCTATCCCAACCGCTACACCACGTGGACGCCGCGATTATTGCAGGCGGCTTACAATTACCAGTATTACCAGAAGGATCCGGGTGCCTATGTCCATAATGCGACCTATATGATGCAAGTGCTGTACGACTCGGTGGCTGACTTGGCGACCAAGACCGGCAGTTCTGTCCTAGGTGAGCGCCCATAATTCGGTTCCATATTACTGTATCCACCATCCTTCCATCCTGAGTCTTGGGATGGAAGGATGTCTTAAAAATAGATTACAAAATTCCTACAAAAAGTCTTGTATAATGAATTGGAGCACCCTGTGGCAGTTATTAGTTATTGCCGCGTTCCATGGACGGTTTTCCCATGCATCCCACATCACAGGAGATGAAAATGAACCGACCCAATCCAAGATTTTTCGGCTGGATGATGGTATCGGGTCTGGCGTTAATCGCAATTGCGCTTTCGATCTGGCTACTGGCAGCGCCGGTTGTGCCTGTGTTGGCGTCAGAACTGCCGGCTGCGCCAGCGCCCCAGGATGGCGCACCCAACAGCCAGTGCCTGCTTTGCCATGGTGAACCGGGGCAAGTAACTACTTTCCCCAACGGCGATCCGTTATATGTCTCGATCGATCCCAGTCTGTACGGCGCTTCTGTGCATGGCAGCGAAACGATGAGTTGTGTCTCTTGTCATGTCAATATCAGTGGGTATCCGCATCCGGTCAGCGGCGCGCAATCCCGCCGTGATTACCAGTTGACTTACCTGGAAACCTGTAAAGCCTGCCACACTGAGCAGTTCGATAATTTGCAGGACAGCATCCATGGTGAAATGTTCAAGGCTGGCAATGAGAATGCGCCCACCTGCACAGATTGCCACAACCCGCATACCCAGCCGCCAATGTATAATGAAAGCGGCAAGGTCAACCAGAATGTGCGGGCAGAGATACCGGAGACCTGCGCCAAATGCCACAACAATATCTATGAAGTCTACGCCGGTTCGGTACATGGCAGTGGTGTGATCGAGGGGAACAATCCCGATGTGCCAACCTGCGCCGATTGTCACGGCGTGCACGAGATCGTCGACCCCACCACGGCGAGCTTTCGCCTGAGTTCGGTCGAGATGTGCGCCAAGTGCCACACCGATGCGAGTATCATGGATAAATACGGGCTCTCGACGGCGGTGCTGGATACTTACGTGGCGGATTTTCATGGCACCACCGTGACCCTGTTCGAGAAACAGCACCCAGACGAAGAGACCAACAAACCGGTGTGCTATGACTGCCATGGTGTGCATGATATCTTGAGTGTAAATGACCCTGAGAAGGGTATTGCGATAAAGCAAAATATGCTGGTGACCTGTCAGCGTTGCCACCCCGACGCTACCACCAATTTCCCGGAATCCTGGCTCAGCCACTATATACCCAGCCCGGATCGTTATCCGCTGGTTTATTGGGTGGGCATCTTCTATAAGATCTTCATCCCCACCGTATTGGGGGGGATGGGTTTGTTCGTGGCGACGGATATCTTCCGCCGCCAGGTAGAAAAGAAGAAAAAAAGTGAGCCTACTTCTCCCGATGAAAAATCCCCGCCCGGAGAGACAGGTGAGAAAGAAAATGCAAAATCAGATGAAGAGGTGAAGCCATGAGCGGCGAAAAAGGTTATAACCGTTTCTCGGTCAGCCAGCGTATCGAGCATATTGCATTGGTACTCTCCTTCAGCACCCTGGGTTTGACCGGGTTAATCCAGAAATATGCCGCCTTTGGCATCTCGGACGCCCTTATCGTGTTCTTGGGGGGTATTGAGAACGTGCGCATCATTCACCGGGTGGCGGCGGTGATGTTCCTGGTTGAGAGCGTCTATCATCTGGTGGTGATCGGTTATAAAATGTTCGTTCTGCGGCTGGAAGCAAGTATGCTTCCTGGTTTGAAGGACGTCCGTGATGCCATTCAAGCATTATTCTACAATATCGGTTTGGGCAAGACGCGTCCCAAGATGGGGCGTTATAACTTCGTGGAAAAAGCCGAATATTGGGCGATGTTGTGGGGTTTGATGGTCATGGCGGTCACCGGTTTCATGTTATGGAACCCAATTGCCACCACCCGGGCGCTGCCGGGGCAGTTCGTACCGGCTGCCAAGGTGGCTCATGGCGGTGAGGCAGTGCTGGCGGTGCTGGCGATCATCATCTGGCACTTCTATTCGGTACATCTGAAGAAATTGAATTTGAGCATGCTGACCGGCAAGTTGAGCCGTGAGGAGATGGAAGAAGAACACGCCTTGGAATTGGAAGCGATCGAAGCCGGTAAAATAGCGGAACGACCGGCGCCGGCGGTGCTGCGCAAGCGCATGATCTGGTTCTCGCCTGTGGCGGCGGCGCTATCACTGTTGCTGGTCTATGGCATTTATGTATTCGTGACGTATGAAGATACTGCCATTACGACCATCCCACCGGTGGAAAAGCCGGTTGAGGTATTCTCTACCCGCGAGCCGACGCCCCTGCCGCAATTGGCGCCGGAGGCAACCACAGAGCCGGGCGAAAGCGTTGTTGGGGCAACCCCGTTATCCTGGAATGGCGAGATTGGTGTGCTGTTCGAGCAACGCTGCGGGATGTGCCATGGTCCGGCTGGCGGGCTGAACCTGACCAGTCTGGATGGGTTGCTGGCGGGAGGGGAATCTGGACCGGCAGTTGTCAGTGGCGATCCGGAGGCAGGTACGATCATGATCTCACAGACAAGCGGTAGCCATCCCGGGCAGTTCCTGCCAGAAGAGTTGGCGCGGGTCAATGAATGGGTCGCAGCAGGTTTGCCGGAAAAGTGAACCGATCTATTCGATTGTGTACTCTGACCGCGGCAAACGCCGCGGTCATTTTATTATCTCGTTCTGATGGTGGGGAGATGACAAGGGCGACTCGAATGACATCCCCTCAGTGGGGGCGTCGAAGCTTAACGTAAAATCCCGCCCCGAAGGACGGGAGATGACAGCGCCCCCGCGGCGACTCGAACGCCGAACCTTTTGCTCCGCAAGCAGACGCTCTATCCATTGAGCTACGAGGGCTGAGATTATTGACCAAATATACCCCAGCCAACATAAATCGTCAAGATTGATACTTTTTTCGCTTGCCTGAAGCGTGGTTACCCATCACCATTTTGCATGGTGTTCTTCCGCGAAGCCGTTCACATCCCGAAAATCCACCCTTTCTCCGCGATCAGTAATGACGACACCGTCATAGCGCCCGAACATCTGGTGCACCTCACTGGCAAGCACCACCAAATCGGTTTTGGCGACACGCTCGATGGCTGGGGTGAAGGTCAGGTTGCAACGTCCTTCCCGGTCGTGCATTTGCCAGGGTTTCATGAAGTGATGATTGTTGTAAATGAAGTTCAGTTCGCCTAATTTATGCAATATCCCATCCAGTATCAGGGCATTGTCGTTATTCATGGGATCGGTGCTGATGCCGCCGCCCAGGTTGAGAGCTGCCGACCTGCCGTCTTTCAACCGGGTGGCAGCGCCGCCCCAGATCCAGAAGGACCGATATGACCAAAGACCGCAGCCCCAGTCCTGGGTGCCAAAGCATGTTGCCGGGTCGAGGGTAAAACACTGTTCACCGAGCTGGACGGCGCCAGAGACGGCGAGGGCGTGCATCTTGCGGGTGTAAAAGAAACGATCTTTGCCCATGGGGAAAACGTTGACCATGGATTCCTGGTGAGGGGTGTGGCTGAGGCAAAGGTCGGCTGTGAGCGGCATGCCACCAAAATCCTGCCATTCGACGTGGAGGCGGCGCTCGAATTGGGAGCGATCGAATTCCATCATGACCGAATTGCTGCGATAGTACGCGATCCCTGCGTCGCTGGGGCGCGGCAACTTGACCCCCTTTGCCAGTGGAAGGTTCAGGGTGCGTTCCAGGACTTTACCACTCGTCAGGTCGACGATATAGGCGAAGACTTGCCCCAAGTAACCGATATCGGCAAGCGTAAACGCGAAGAAATGGGTGGGGGTGAAAATGCCATAATAATCCCAGCGCTTGAAGCGCAGGGGTTGCAGTAGACGTGGGCGTAACAACCTGGCATTTTCAAGGTTCGCCTGGATGATGGGGTGGCGCGCCCAGCCAAATTGCTGCACCTTGCCATTTTCGTCGAATAGGGGGGTGGTTTGCGTTATCTCTTGCATGGGAATTTCACTCCTGCACAGACATGATCATCTATTATTATGGAACAATCATAATTATATGGAATTTTCACTGCATGAGATAGCGGTGTGAGGAGATAACCCGGCGGGTGGCAGGGCATGGGCAACCGCGCTTTAGGTCATCACATCGAAGGTTTCAGCCTGCGACAGACAGCCCGTAATAGCTTTTGAAGGATTCCTCCAGACTGGGGGTCTGGCTGATGACATCTATGACCTTGAACTGGCTGGCGGTCTTGATGAGCGGGTCGGTGTCACCACAAACGATACAACGCAGGAAGTTATCGTCCACCTGCAACTGGCTCAAGTTCGGGATGCCGACAAACGATTGAGCTGTCACCGGCTGGGCGAAACGCATTTCGATCTTGCGGATGGCGCGTGACCGCAAGTGTACCCCTCGTTCCACTGCCAACAGGCGCCCGGCGTGCAGCACTGCCGTGCGGTCGCAGACCCGTTCGACCTCGGGCAGGGAGGTGGAGGTGAACACGACGCTACGCCCATCGTGGCGGGTTTCGCTGACCAAATGATAAAAGGTATACAAGGCAGCTTCGCTGAGGTGGCGAGTGGGCTCATCCAACAAAATCAGTTCACGTTGGTGCATGAATGCTTGCAGGATGCCAAGAATCTGCTTTTCGCTGGCGTTAAGGCTGCCGATGACGCGCTTCAAGTCCAGTCCGAACCGCTCGGCGGATTGCAGCGTCGCTTCATCCAAGGCTTTGCCGCGCTTGATGCACAAGTCGGAGAGGTAGCGTTCGGCGCTGTGGCGGGTGGGCAGGATAAGCCGGCGCGGTTGATAGCCCACCTGCTGGCGGATGACCTGCCCCTGGCTGCGGCTGTCCATGCCGAGCACGATTGCACGACCCGAGCTGGGATGCTGGACGTTCAGGATCAATTCGAGGATGGTGCTTTTACCAGCGCCCTGTGGACCGAGCAGACCGTAGATCTCGCCCGGTTCGACTTCAAAGGATAGGTCCTCCACCAGCCGCCGGCGACCGGCGATCTTGCTGAGCCCTTCACTACGGATGACCATATAGCGCATGATGCACCTCCTGATTAGTTAATCGAAACCGGCTGACTCACGAGCGAGCCAGCCGGTTGATCACCTGGGAGGTGGGTTCAGCCGGTCAATGCACCGCGTGCGAGCCATTCGGTATGCAGGCGCTGCAACATTTCATCCACCAGGTTCGCCCATGTGACCGCTTCCTGCAGGCGGGGAACCGCCGGGTCGTCCCCGGGCAATTCCGCCAGGCTATCCTCAGCCAGCTCTCGCAGTTCGTCAAAACTGCCCAAGCGTATGGCGAGGGCGGTTTGCCAGGCTTCGCTGGGGAAGGCGTAGTAATCCACCCGGTCACCGGGTAATGACACCTTTTCCACCAACTCAGCCATCAGCAGCGTCTTCAGATTGGTGGAGATGCTGCTACGGCTCACCTGCAGGGCGTCCGCCATCTCCTCAGAGGAGAGTGGGCGGTTGGCGACCATCAGAAGCCCCAAGATGCGCCCGCCGATGCGAGGGACATTGTAGGCTTCGAAGTGCAGCCCCATATTTTCAATGAGCTGGGATAACTCAGGACGATCCTCCCCAAGGGGAGGGGGCTTACTATCCGTTGCGTTATCCGCTTCCTCAGACGGCATAAAACGTTTCTCCTTTGATCTCCGGGAAAGAGTGCAATACCCGGGATATGCTACCGATATCATTCTATTAGTGTTTGAAATTTCTGTCAAGACTGAAATGACGGAAACATCAGTAAAATAAGTTGTTGTTTATATGATCCATCATATGCGGCTGATCTCAAGGTGATCATCAAAAACATCCATCCGTAATCCTTGAAAAAACCGTTTAATATTCGAACGCTGGGGATGGTCTGTCCATCGTCAACTCGGGTGTCGCGGATGTCACAATCGATGGCTTTGTGCCGGATTACAATACCCAAAATATGATCAACATCAGCAGCCAGGGCGTGGTGACATTGAGCAACATCAGCGCCCGCAGTTCGGGCGGGAATGGGATCCTGGTCGACAACTTCGGCAGCGGAAAGCCGGTCAAGATTACCAGGGCGACGGTCTGGGGAGCCAGCGTGATCGGGATTCAACTCAAGACCAGCGGAAATGTAACCATGACGGACGTATCTGCCAAGTCGAACAACGGTATTGGTGCGTTGATCGATTACATCACAATTCCTACCCAGCGGTAATGTGACTGAGACCGCCTCATCTGTGCGCAATGAATTTTCGTACAACTACGAAGACAGCTTGTTCATCATAACAAAAGGCACGGTCGTGATCAGTAAGATGGATGTCACCAATAACAGCCAAATAGGTATCAACGTCGACACGGTGAGCGGTACCGGAACAGTCACATGAGCGACATCTACGCCAAGGAGAACTGCGGATCGGGTGTAGCGATCGAAGCCAACAACATCATCAACCTGACCAAACTAAACGTCTATCGCAATGGTTTGGCGGGTAGTGCTTCTGGTGTGACGGTAATCTCTAATAATGCCAACATTAACGTTACCTCAGCGAATATCATAGGCAATGCCAACTACGGCGTCCAGGCGACCGCCGGAAGCGGCACGTTGACGATCAAGCAGTCCAATTACTTTGGCAACCACTTCTTCGCTTTGCCGGTTGGCACGCCCAACATCAACATGATCTCCGGTACGCTGGTGATCATCCCATAAGGCAGTATCCGTATCCGGTAATACAGCAGCCCCACCGAGACCGGCGAGGCTGCTTAATATGCTGATGGCTTGGTGTTAGATCCAGCCGCGCAGTTCCATGGCTTTGGCAACCCGGGCAATGGCGACCATGTAGGCGGCGTCGCGCATGAAGACATTTTCCTTCAATGCCATATCCAGCACACTTTGGAACGCCTGGGTCATTTTGGTGTCCAGACGTTCCAACACTTCCTGTTTGGTCCAGTAGTAGTTCATATCGTTCTGAACGCCTTCGAAGTACGAAACAGTGACCCCGCCAGCGTTGCACAGGAAATCCGGAATGACGAAGACACCATTGGCTTTCAGCACTTCATCGGCTTCGGGCGTGGTGGGTCCGTTGGCACCCTCGGCAATGACGCGTACACGCGGTTTAATCAATTTGACCGTTTCAGCATTGATTTGCCCTTCCAGCGCGGAGGGAATCAGCACATCCACGTCCTTGCTAATCCAGGCGCCGCCATCCTCGATCTTGTAACCGGCATCTTTAGCTTTGGCTTTGTCGATGGAGCCGTACTGATCGGTGATTGACATGAGGAAATGCGGGTCTACGCCATCCTCTTTTGTGAAGGTATAGGCGGTGCGATCTTCGCGATCCCAACAGGAGACACATACCACTTTGCCGCCGATCAATTCGATGAAGCCAATGGCGGCGTATTGGGCAACATTGCCAAAACCCTGGATGGCTGCCAACGACTTGCTGCCATCCATTTGGAGATGTTTCAATGCCTCGCGGATGGTGTAGATGACGCCATAGCCGGTGGCTTCGGTGCGCCCCAGCGAGCCGCCGCCGCCGACCGGTTTACCGGTGATGACGCCGGGCGTATACTCGCCGCTCAAGCGGGAATATTCATCCATCATCCACCCCATCATCTGCGGGGTTGTGCCAACATCCGGCGCGGGCACGTCGTTGCGGGGTCCGATGTTCTTCCAGATGGACTGGATATAGCCGCGAACCAGGCGCTCTTTTTCGCCATCCGTGAGTGTGGCGGGGTCGACGATGACGCCGCCCTTGCCGCCGCCCAGCGGAATATCCGCCACGGCACATTTCCAGGTCATCCAGGTGGCGAGGGCGCGCACCGTATCCACCGTCTCGGCGGGGTGGAAGCGAATGCCACCCTTGTTCGGTCCGCGCGCATCGTTGTGCTGGACGCGAAAACCCTGGAAAACGCGTATGCTGCCGTCGTCCATACGAACCGGAATGCGGAAGTGGTATTCGCGCAGGGGCCAGCGCAGAATCTCACGCACCTGAGAGTCCAGGTTGAGCAGGTCGGCAACGTGATCGAACTGCCGTTGTGCCATTTCAAAGGCATTGGTTGATACAGCCATCGATCGTCTCCTTAGGATGATCTATCCGCGCCGAGGGGATGGGCGCGAAAGGGTCACGGGCACTGTGCACATGTGCCCGTGTGATTAGTGGTTCCATATTGGGATGAAGCCTCCCCGTATAGTTACCATCACTATATACAGTAACAAAATTGGTGAGGGGCGTCAAGATGATGAAAATCTGTATTTGGTGGTGATGGATAGCGCTATTGTAATTGATTTATTACAACGATAATTCTTGTTGTAAGATAAAATAGTTAGAGCACTTTATCAGTAAGGAATGAGACTACTATGCCAACACGACTGACTTCCCCAAACGGCGATCTCATCTTCGGCAGCGGGCACCCTGTGATGCTGATCAACGCCCAGTTACGTGTCATGGATCAAAAACCCGAGATCTTGGATCAATTGCAGGCAGGCAACCTGGAAGGCATGCTTGCCCTGGCGCACCAGGGTGTAGATATCGGACTGGACATGGCGGATATCCTTATCAATCATCCCAGCCTGGATGAGGTCGAACTCCTCCCCCGTATCGCGCGCGCAGTCATGGATTCGACAGGTTGCCCAGTGGCGCTGGACACGCGTAACGTCGAAGCGCTGGAAGCAGCGCTGGATGCCGCCAAACCATACAAAGCCTTGATCAATTCTGTCAGCGCGGAAAAAGAAGTGCTGGAAGTGCTGCTGCCGCTGGCGAAGAAATATGGTGCGGCGTTCATCGCCATGCCGATGGGCTCGGCTGCAACGTTGCCGATGACGCCTGAAGCGCGCCTGGCGGAAACGCGCGTCATCCTGGAGGCTGTGGATGGCATCGGCATCCCGCGTGAGGATGTGGTGCTGGATGGCATTTGCATGGCAGCAGCGGCAGGGTTGGGGTCATTCGAGGTTGCCCTGGCAACCCTGGCTGCGGTCAAACGGGAAATGGATCTGACTACCACACTGGGCATTGGCAACGCCGGCTTTGGCATGCCCGACCGAACGGTCATCGACCAGGCTTACCTGTTGGGTGCTGTGCCCTGGGGGCTTGATTCCGCCTTGGTGGAGCCCAACACAAGCGGTCTGATCGAGTCGGTGCGGGCGATGGACTTTCTCACCGGACGCGACGAGGTGGGCAAGCGCTATATCCAACTTTATCGAAAAAAGAAATCGGAACAAATATTGAAGTAGGGCGAAAATATTACCGGTCGAATGATTGAAAGATCGATCCAGATTTTCCAGAATAAATGGAACTTATCCGATAAAACCAACGTCTTGTATGCTATAGATATCACGAAAGGAGTTTATCTCATGAAAACAAAAGTTTTATGGGTTGTCGTTAGCTTGCTGGTTGTTCTCTCGCTTGGCGCCTGCCAGGCGGCTTCACCCAAAACACAGGGGCGAACAATGAACGCAAACGGTACCGGGGTGGTCTATCTGACACCGGACCTGGCTTATATTACGGTTGGCGTCCGTAGTGAGGAAGCCAATGTTGCCAATGCTCTCAACAGCAATACAGCCCAATCACAACGTATCCGCGATGCGCTGACCCAACTGGGGGTCGAGGACAAGGATATACAAACCAGCGCTTTCAATGTTTACCCCAATACACCCTACAGCCCGGAAGGACAGCCGCTGGATACCACTTATGTGGTGGAAAATACGGTCTATGTGACCGTGCGTGACTTGCAGTCGCTGGGTCAACTGCTGGATGAGGTGGTCAAAGCCGGCGCCAATACCATTTACGGCATCTCATTCGATGTGCAGGATAAATCGACTGCCATCACCGAAGCGCGACAACAAGCTATCCAGAATGCGCGCAAGAACGCTGAAGAAGTTGCCAGTGCCGCGGGCGTAGAACTGGGCGACCTGATCAACATTAATGTGTATTCTTCAGGGTATGCCTCTCCGATGGAGGGCAAGGTCTATGGAAGCGGTGGTGATTTCACCAACGTTCCGGTTGCCTCCGGACAGATGACCATCACCGTCACCGCCGATTTGGTCTACGAGATCAAGTAAAACTGTACCACCGCCATGCTGCTGCCTGGCATGGGCATGATCGAGCCTTCCACGTTGGTCGCGTGGAAGGCTTGTTATGTTTTTAGACCGGGAGGCAGTCTAGTAATCGATCATACTGATCTGATCTAGTTTGTCGAGGCGGTGTGTGGCGCGAATACGGCGCACCGTGCCGGTGAGACCGCGCAGCACCAGGCTGTCGGTATGGGCACCACCGGCGAAGTAATCCACTCCCGAAAGCAACTCGCCGTGGGTGACGCCGGTGGCGGCAAAGAAAGTATCATCCGATGAGACCAGGTCTTCGATGGTCAGAATCTTGTCGACGTCGTACCCCAATTTTTCCCCGGCTTTTCGCTCCTCCGGTGTGCGTGGGTAAAGTGTGGCTTGCATATTGCCGCCGGCAGCTCGCAGTGCGCAAGCGGCGATGATGCCTTCTGGCGAGCCGCCAATGCCTAGCATTACGTCTATGCCGGATTCTGGCAGGGTGGTCATCAAAGAACCGATCACATCGCCATCCGGGATCAATCGAATGCGCGCGCCGGTCTGCCGGACGTCGGCGATCAATGGCTCATGTCGTGGGCGATCCAGGATCATCACCGTCAGGTCTTGCACCTTTTCGCCGTGCGCTTTGGCAATCCACGCCAGGTTGGCTTTTATTGGCGCAGTGATATCGATGACATGTTTGGCTTCCGGTCCGACCGCAATCTTGTTCATATAAACGAAGGGTCCAGGGTCGAACATGGTGCCGCGTGGTGAAAGGGCGACCACCGACACCGAATTGAGCATCCCCTTCGAGAGCGTGTTGGTGCCATCCACCGGGTCCACTGCGATATCTACCGCGGGCGGGTCGCCGGTGCCCAGTTGTTCACCGTTGAACAACATGGGCGCCTGGTCCTTTTCGCCTTCGCCAATGCGAACGATGCCGTCCATTTCCACACTGTTGAGGATCAGGCGCATTGCGTTCACGGCAGCCTGGTCAGCGCCTTCTTTATCGCCGCGCCCCATGTAGCGACCAGCCGCAAGTGCTGCTGCTTCAGTGGTGCGTACCAATTCCAGTGCGAGATTTCTCGTCGGTACCAATGCCATTGTTACATGCCTCCTGTAAGATTAATGATCATATCCAAAACCAAGTGATCAAATAATATCCGATCGCGACTGCCCAAAGCCATGTGTCTATTCGGTCCAGCATACCTCCGTGTCCGGGCAGCAGGTTGCTCGAATCCTTTTGGTTGAATTGGCGCTTGAGCATACTTTCCCCCAGGTCACCTGCCAGGCTGATGATCGAAAGCACCAATGCCAGCACCAGCCCGCGCATGGCGGTGACAGATGCAGCTTTATAATGCCATAGTGCAGCAAAGAAAGGGGTTACCATCACGGAAATGACAATTCCACCAATATAACCCTCCCAGGATTTATGAGGGCTGACGTTCGGAGCGAGTTTATGCATACCCCAACGGCTACCGATCAAATAGGCACCCATATCCGCCAACCACACCGCCGGTAGCGCTGTTAGCGTCCACCACAAACCATCCGGCAAATTGCGGATCGAGATGAAATAGCCGCCCACCCAACCCAGGTAGAGCACACCGCCAAGTGTGATATTGAAATCCACCGCCCCACTGTTAGAACCGCGCTCATAGACCACGGTGTGCCAGGTCATGGCTGCCAACACCACCAGCATCAACACCAAGTCACCCAGGTGAAAGCCAATAGCCTGTCGCAATATCACGATGGCGGTGACTCCGACCAGCATTACCGCCAGCGATGGGTTGTAGCCGGCACGTTTGAATAACCGGCAGTATTCCCAAGAGGAGATACCCAGCACGATGCTGATGAAAAGTGCGTATGCCCACCCGCCAAACGATAGAAAACCGGCGATGACCGGTATCAGAAAGATCAGGACCAGAACACGCTTAGCCAGCATCACCACCGTCAGGATCGCATGGGGATGGGGAAATGCGTCCGTATCTCCGGTCCCGGCGAGCGTATTCCTGCAAGGCAATGATCAATTGCTGGCGGTCAAAGTCTGGCCAGAAGGTGGGTGTTATGTACCATTCGGAGTAAGCGGATTGCCAGATCAAAAAGTTGCTGATGCGCATCTCGCCGGAGGTTCGAATGATGAGGTCGGGATCGGGAATATCTTTGGTGAACAGGTAGTTATTTACCAGCGACTCATCAACCTGCTCTATTTCAATGCCGTCTTCGATCATCTGGCGAACGGCACACACGATCTCATCACGTCCCCCATAACTGAATGCCAGGTTTAGGGATAGCCGGTCGTTGTTTTTGGTCAATTCGATTGCTTCATTGACCTTTGTGCGCAGTCCGGGTGAAAGATGTTCCAGGTGACCGATGTGGCGTAAGCGTACGCCGTTTTCGTGAAGGTCCTTCACTTCACGGTCGATGACCTCTTGCAAGATCGAGAGCAGCCCATCAACCTCCTCGCGCGGTCGTCCCCAATTCTCGGTTGAGAAAGCGTACAACGTCAGATGGCGGATGCCAAACTCGATGCTGGCATCGATGATCCGGCGTAGATTCTCGGTGCCGGCGCGGTGCCCGGCAAGGCGCGGTAGACCCCGGGCGGCTGCCCAACGCCCATTGCCGTCCATGATGATAGCAACATGAGCGGGGATTATTTCGAAAACAGGTGTGCTTTCTGTCATATAGGGTGGAAGATCAGACTTCCATAATCTCTTTTTGCTTGTGTTCACCGATCTGGTCGATTTGTTGAACAATTTGATCGGTCAACTTTTGTAACTGATCTTCGCCATATTTCTGATCATCCTCAGAAATGAGTTTTTCATGTTCGAAGTCTTTGAGGTCCTTGATCGAATCACGACGCACATTGCGAACAGCAACGCGGGCTTCCTCTAGACGGTTGTGCACTACCTTGCCCAGATCGCGGCGGCGCTCTTCAGTCAGCGGCGGCAAGTTCAGGCGGATGGATTTGCCATCATTGTTGGGAGTCAACCCCAAGTCAGAAGCCAGGATGGCGCGCTCGATGCTCTTCATGGTGGATGGATCGAAGGGGCGAATCATCAGTACACGCGCTTCTGGCACGCTGATGGTTGCCAGTTGCATCAAAGGGGTGGGCGAACCGTAATATTCCACCATCAACTTTTCGACCAGCGCGGGTGACGCGCGACCGGTGCGGATGCCTGATAGGTCTTCTTCCAACGCCTGAATAGCGCCGTTCATGCGGGATTCTGCTTCTTTAACGACCTCTTTAATCACTTCAGCCTCCTGTTTAATTGAGGTTGGTGGAACCAATCGTTAGATGTATCACGTGGGTAAAATAACAACCTAAGGATACCTTAAAACCAAAAAAAATGCCATCCAAAAGACATCAGGTTAACGGTTGACACGCCAGGCGAGGAATCATTTATTCAGGTATGAAGGTGTTGCGAAAATAGAACAAATATACGATATTTTAAGGTTGAAACCCTTGACTTTCATCTATCAGGTATGTAAAATAGGTTTAGAAATAATGTTCTAATACGTGAAAATTGGAGCCAAAATGGAAGCCCAAATGACAGATACGCTATTCGATGTACTATATGACCGCGCACGCCAAGAACTCGGTCTGCCCACCCGAACACAAACGCACCGGGTGACGTTAAAAATGCCCCCTTTGAGGGAGGTATGTCGCGACCTGCCTACGCAAACCGCCATCCTGGGTGTTTGCGAGGATGGAATTCCGCTGCTGCTTGACATGCATGATCCGTCCCCGGGTTCGCTGCTGGCGATTGGTGAATCGCTTGCCGAAGTTCGAGGCGTTTTGGCGCAGGTGGCTGCCTCCGTTTGTCTGACCAGTTCCTGCCACCAGGTTCAGGTGACGGTCATCAGTAACGATGTGCCAGCGTGGCAGAAAGCGCTGGCTGGGGCAGTAGCGCCTACCCATATGAGGGGCATCCACTCACCCTTTAGCCTGGAGGCTCGCGAGAAAGTGCTGGAACTTGCCCGCCTGGGCAACAGTCGCCTGCTAGGCAGGTTGCGTCAGCCACCAATTTTACTGGTGCTGGATGATCTCTCCTGGGTGCGGGATGCGGATCACGAAGTTCAGGTCTATCTGCGGTGGTTGTTGCAGAACGGACCTGAGCATATGATCTGGTTGCTTGCGTCATTGCAAGAGTGGGCGGCTTTGGAGATGCACTCCTGGCTGCCCCACTTCGGCACGCGTGTGTTTGGAGGTGTGCAGCATGCCCTGGCGAAACAATTGGACGCGCCGTCTTCCATGATTTATGGCACAGCGCGCACGAACGGCGTGTTTGAGGTCAAGGCGCAGGAAGGTTGGACGCGCTTCATGCTGGCGGACCTCCCTGCATATGAGGGTGAGCGATGAATATCGGTATGTTATGGTTCGATAACGATCCCAAGACCGACCTCTCGACCAAAGTGGCACAGGCGGTGGCGTATTACCGCAAAAAATACGGGCACACGCCGGATATCTGTTTCGTTCATCCAAGTATGTTGCAGGAAGGCGAAACCAAAACTATGGGTTTGGAACTCAAACCAAACCGGGTGGTTCGCCCGCATCACCTGTGGCTGGGCTTGCGCAATCCGACCGATTACTCTACACAGCAATCCGCTTGATCAGAGTTTGGTATGGGCGTCGTCTTCGTTGAGCACGGGTGACAACAGGCTTCCCGCGGCGCGGAACAAACCCAGGATGAACTTGCCAGGGGTGCGCGCAAACTCGTCGGTGAATGATTTGGCAGCAATTTCAAGGCTGATATCGGCTTTATATTGTTCGCGCAGGTACCACAGGTGTTCAATGATCCACACATAGAGATCGGTTTCTGTGCGGTCGGTAAATTTTTTCATTATGTTGCGTTCACGCATCACACGTACCAACGGTAGGTAGACGTCATCATACCAACCGCGAACAGCCTCTTCCCAGGTAATATCCTTTTGACGGTCCAATCCCATGAAATATTGGTGCACTTGAATATGCTCCAGCAATTTGTCATATCCGCCTGGCAGGGTCAACTCCAGCCTGACTTCTGGGATGATTTCGGAAATCCGCGTTCGCTCCAGGAAGTAAGCCAGTTCGCGCACCCGGATTAGATCGTCGATGTTGGATTTTTCATCAATCTGAACATCCACTTTGATCTCGGTGACATGGGCATCGATGAACGCCTGACCGCGTTGGCGCGCCACCGAGACACGATGATTGCCATCACGCACGAAGTAGGCATTGCCGAGTTTGTAGAGTTCGATTGGCGGTAGTGTGACCTCCTTGAGGTGCGCCTCATCGATGCTGACCCAGCGACCACGCGTGTGGGTATGGCGCGGCAAGAAAGCGCGATCAAAATCGCGGTACCGACCAACGCTACCGATGATCTTGTCAATCTCGACTTCTTTCAAACCGACATAAGATTGTCCGCGTAATGGGATCGTTTCCCGCACTTCATCGAAAGGTAAAAGATCGTTGGTGCGTTGGGTGAACCAACTGGAGATGGCACGCCAGAATCCGTGGCGGAATGCGGTTTCAAAGTCTGCCACAGCACGACGCTTGATCAATGGGTCAGAATCGTCATCCATCATGTCTTACCACCTTGTCCGTGCGTGGCTGCAAGGTGCGCCACGCTTTGCGCTGAACAAGGTTTAATTCTACCTCACGATAACCGTAGGCGTTGACGATCTGGGTATTCAAATATCGTGTTTTCCATATGTCATCCTGTCGGTAGAGGTGAGTGTGTCCGTGGATGTGGAAGGCTGGCTGAAAAACGCGGTCCAGCCAACAGAAGGCTTTGACGCCTTGATGTGGGCGATCGTCGCGGTCATGAATTTGCCAGGGCGGGGCATGCGTGATGAAGATATCCAGGTGGCGTCCGTGCAGGATGCGATTCCTCATCAATTTCAGCGAAAGCATGCCAACCAGCGCCCACATCTCCCCTTGAGTGTACTGGTGCGGACCATAGTTGTAGCGTAAGCTGCCTTCGATTCCCGCCAATAGCAATCCGGAGTCGTCCATCACCGTACGCATATGCAAGTTCACTGCACCCCAGGGGTGGGTGCGAGTTCCCCCAGTGGTGTGCTCGACGGCGGAAACATGATTTCCGTTGACATAATACAACGGTACATCCAGGCTGGAGACGACGTATTCAAGGTAATAGAAGGGCAGGTCGCCGCAACCGACAACAAGGTTGATGCCCTTGAAGCGTTTCTTTGCGGTGGGTGTGTATATCAGGTCGTGTTCGAGGTCGCTGACTGCTAGTATCTTCATGCTTGCCCGTCTGGCACCTCACCGGAAATGGCAACCACCACGGCTGCTGCCATCTCGCGTGCATGGGTGATGCTGACCGACCAGGTGGTCAGACCTAAAGCATTCGCCACCAAGGCAGCGCGACCGTGCAAATGCAGCACCGGTTCACCAAAAGGTCCGCGGATGATCTCGATATCCTGCCAGGCGACTTTGCCGATGCCGGTGCCCAGCGCTTTGGATGTGGCTTCTTTGGCGGCGAAACGCCCGGAAAGCGAGGCGTTAGAATCCCTGCAATCAGCGATTTCGCGCTGGGTATAGACTCGCTGGATAAAGCGCCGTCGGATGGCTGGGTTGATCTTCTCCAGCCGGTCAATCTCGATCAAGTCCAAACCGGTTCGCAGGATCATACGTCGGTTGTGTCTCCTGGGCTGGTGCCTGCAGAGACGGTGACCGTCGACTCTGGCGTCAGGTATTTGCGGGCGACGTCGAGCACACTGGCTGGCGTGATCCCCGCAATGGCGGATGGATATTTTTGGTAGTAATCCAACCCCAAATCAAAGCGCTCAAGGTTGAGCAACGCGTTAACCACCCCAGCGTTGGATTCCATCGATAAAGGCAGACGTCCAATGAAATTGGATTGACTGTCCTGCAATTCCTCATTGGTCACAGGTTCAGAGGTGAAGCGCAGAATCTCTTGTTGGATCAGGTCAATGGCAGCTTTCAGATTGGCGGGGTTGACTCCGGCAGAGACTTCCCACGAGCCGGCAGCGATCCATGAGCTCAGGCTGGTGCTGGCGTAGTATGCCAAGCCAGCCTGTTCACGAACCACGTCACCGATGCGCCCCATCATACCGAACTGACCCAGCACCGAATTACCCAGCAATGCGGGCAGGTAGTCTTCTGACCGGCGGCGGGGACCCAGGTTCCCCATCATCAGGTCGGTCTGACTCTTTCCGGGTATTTCCACATGCGCACGGTGTGGCGAAGGCAGGGGTTGGGGTGGATCGAGTTCGATTGATTCGGGCTGGTCTGGGTTTTGCCAATCGCCAAGGGTGGCGTTGACTACATCCAATACTTGCGCCGCTTCCACCCCGCCGACCATCACCAAGACCATCTGGCGTGGTCCGTAGTATTGGCGGTGAAAATCGATCAGGTCCTGGCGTTGGATGGCTTGCACAGTTTCGGGGTAGCCCGATTCAGGTCTGCCGTAGGGGTGGCTTGGAAACAGGCACCGGTCAAATTCCAGCGATGCCATTTCGTCAGTATCCTGGGAACGGATCGCCAGGGCGGTCAATATCTGCGCGCGCAAACGTTCGACCTGGTCCTGTGGAAATGTTGGTTGGCGCAGGCTTTCCGCCAGGGTTGTGAACAAGAGTGGCAGGTCATCAACCAGCGCACGCCCGGTGAAACTGGTGGTGTGAATACTGGAGCCAAAGCCCAGCGATGCGCCAACTGACTCGAGAGCATCGTAAATCGCTTGGAAGTCGCGCCTATCTGTGCCGCGCATCAAAGAGAGCGCAGTCAGGTAGGACAACCCTAATTTGTCATCGTTATCGTAGACCGAGCCGCACGACAGGTAGCCGCCCAGCACCACAGAAGGGCTGTTGAAATTCGAGCGCACCAACACTGTGATGCCGTTCTGTAATTCAACCCGGGTGATGTCCTCAGGTCCGGGCAGACTGTTCCAATGCACATTGCCCAGTTTGATCATAATTGACCTCCCGCCTGGTCATCTGGTAGATAGACCCCGATGACACGGCGCTCTGGTTGGAGGTAGGTCTGCGCGATACGTTGAATATCGGCGGGCGAGACGGTTTGAATGGTGTCCAGATAGCCTTCGAACCAGTGATAACCGGCGAACATCTCGGCAAAACCAAGCCAGAATGCCTGGTTGGTAATATTTTCGGATGAGTAGGCAAATTGCGCCCGGGCTTGCTTTACTGCCCTTTCGACATCACCTACGGACACCTTTGCGTCTTGCAGCCGCTTGATCTCATCATCCAGTGCCACAAGCACTTCATCCGCGCTGTGTTGCGGATGGACCGTAGCCGTGATGCCGTACAAGTAGGGATCGATGGTGGCTTGCAGACCACCACTGACGCCGACCGCCAGTTCTCGTTCCACCAACGATCGGTAAAGCCGGCTGGTCTTGTTGGAGATGCCGCCACCGCCAAAGAATGACAGGCTGGAAGGTCCGGTCAACAGGCTGTCGAGTACGGTGAAGGCGAAGAAATCGTCGACGTTGGCGGGCGGGCTGGCGTAAGTCAACCTTAAAAAAGTGGTTTCGCCAGGACCACGGACCAGCACCCGTTTTTCCCCGTCTTGGATGGGATCCTGTGCCACCGGCAGCTTGTTAAGCTCGCCAGCCGGGATGGGTTCATAGTGTGTGCGGATCTTGTGCAGCATTTCAGCGCTGTCGAAGTCGCCTGCCACTGCCAACACGGCATTGTTGGGAATGTAGTAGGAGCGGTAATGTTGGTAAAGGTCACTTCGTTGGATGGTATGCAGGTCATCTTTGGATCCGATGACCTCGTTGCGGTAAGGATGGACGGTTATGGCTGCCATCTGGATGGCTTCGTCCAGGCGAAAGAGGGGTTCGTTTTCGTGTCCTTCGCGTTCGGAAATGATGACCGTTCGTTCAGATTCAACTTCCTCTGGCTCGAAAAGGCTGTTGACCATGCGATCGGATTCCAATTCGATTGCCAGATCGATATCATTGGCGGGCAAGGTCTCGAAATAGGCGGTCCAATCAAGGTAGGTGAAGGCATTCCACACGCCGCCGGTGCGCGAGATCACCTTGTCCAGATTTCCCGCTGGGAATTTGGGTGTGCCTTTGAACTGCATGTGTTCCACCCAGTGGGAAATCCCTGTCAACCCGGGAACCTCATCCCGTGAGCCGACCCGGTACCACAACCAGTGGGAGATGATAGGCGCGGTGTGGATTTCCTTCAATTGAATCGTTAGCCCATTGGCTAATTTTGTTGTATGATACGAATGTGTCATGGCACCTCGTTGGTTTATATAACTTTAATGATTCTACAATAAAACCGAGAATACATCCTCAATATATATATCGTTCTCGAGTAGTAAGTAAGCCGGGTAAGGTTTTATAGCTTTGTATCGTCCTGGATTTTGAATGGAGGAATTCGGTTTATAATATCCGGAAATTTGCGAGGGAGAGACTCACGCTGATGGATTCTGGCTTCAAGATCGTTGCAGTTGTAGGTGCCGGACCGGCAGGTTTGTTCGCCGCACGTGAACTGGCAAGCCATGATGTCCGGGTGGTGCTGTTCAACCGGGATATCAAGCCTGGTGGATTGGCGGAGTACGGTATTTATCCAGATAAATATAAAATGAGAGAAGGTCTCCGTAACCAATTTCGCCAGGTTTTATCGCTGGAGGGTGTGGAATACTTCGGCAACGTTCGGGTGGGTGAGAATGCCGACCTCACATTGGATGATCTGCGCCAACTTGGTTTTCAAGCCATTTTGGTGACCACTGGCGCGCAGGGCACACACTGGTTGAATATACCGGGTGAACACCTACTGCGTGCTTACCATGCCAAACAATTGGTCTATCACTATAACAAGTTGCCGCCATTTTCAAAAATGGACATTCAATTGGGCAGCAAGGTTGCCATCATTGGCGCCGGCAATGTCATGATAGACCTGGCGCATTATCTGATCGCCGAGTGTAACGTGCAAGAGATCACTGCCATCGCGCGTCGTGGTCCGGCAGAGGTCAAGTTCGATAAAAAGGAACTGGAATTGGTGGCAGCCAATCTGGATTATTCAGATCTGGACTTGCAGATCGAACAGACGGCGCCGCTGATGCGGGCATTGGGGCAGGACCCAGAACAGGCGCGCGAATTTATTCACAGCGCATTGGAGAAAGCGTCCCCAGCGCCTTCCGATGCCCATTTCAGGATCCGTTTCCTGCTTTCGCCAGTGCGAATTCTGGATGACGGTGCTGGCGGCGTGGGCGGTCTGGAACTGCAAGTCAACACGCTCGTTGCTTCAGGAGACCAGATCCGGGCGATCGGTACGGACGAACGTCAGATGCTGGCAGTGGATACTGTGCTTTTTGCGGTTGGCGACCAGGTGGACGAAGAATTCGGTCTGCCGGTCAGTGGCGGCGAGTACATCCGCAACGAGTCTCCCCGCTACCCGGTGGATGGTTTATCTTATGAGGTTTGCGACCCAGCACAGCACCGCTCGTTGGAAGGCATCTTTGTTGCCGGTTGGTCACGAAAAAGCAGCACCGGGCTGGTGGGAGTGGCGCGCAAGGATGGCGTGAACGGAGCAAAAGCCATTCTGCAATATTTGGATGGTCAAAGTGTCCCATTGGATTTCAAGTTGGATGATTTATGTAACCGTATACACAGCGTTCAACCCTATGCTGTGAGCAAGCAGGACCTGATCCGGCTGGATGTGGTGGAGCAAGCGGAAGCCGCCGCGCGCGGGCTGGTGGAGTTCAAATTTGGGACGAATGATGAAATGTTGGCGGCGATGGGCATCCTGGCGGCAGTGACTGCCAACCCGGACAGAAGTTCAAAGGGGTGATACCAGCGGTATTTCCACAAAACTTTATGCGTCGTCGTGCCAGCGGTAGGGAATCATCAAGATAAATCCCAACCCGATCAAAAATTCACCGATCATTACTCCGGTTGCCTGCCAGACGCCGAAGAATGGAATGCCGGATTCCGGCGGGTGACTGCCAAATCCGAACAGGTCTGCCATGCCGGTGAAGACAGACACCAGGTAGCCGGTGCTCACCAACCGCAGCCCGATATCCGCAGCGATCGAGATGGGTGTGTTCTTCCACAACCCCATCATACTGAGATAACCACCAATAGTGATCATTGCCAGACCCACCAGGAAGACTGCCACCTGCACGAAACCGATCACCGGGCTGCGGTCCAATCCGAACATGCCGGGGCGCGCGCCCAGCAGGAAGATCAAGAAGCCGATCAACGAGAACACCAGACCGGTGCGGATGCGCCGGCGTGAATATGGTCGTGTGACGGTATTCTCTTCTTTATCGATGCTATTCGGGTGGGGCGCTTGGGTGGTCATGCGTCAGGCAGGTTCCTTTCCAGCATTCTCAGCCAGTTAGCGCCCAAAATGTTTTGTGTATCTTCAGGGCTGTACCCTTTTTCCTGCAGCAACCCATCCAGTATCTGCAAGTCGGAGATGTTGTCCATCTCTGTCGGGATATCTTGCAGTCCGAAGCCGCCGTCGAAATCGGAGCCGATACCGACGTGCAGCGAATCCCCTGCCATCTGGCACAGTGTGTCGATGTGGGTTATCAGCAGATCGACCGATGTCAGGCGGCGATCTTCGCCCGCCACCCAGCCAGGGCGTAAAAATTTATTGAATGGGATCACGCCGATGATGCCATCGCGACTAAAAAGCTCCTGGATGGTGGCGTTGCTAAGATGGCGTTCCCCGGGTAGGTCCTTTAACAAACTGCGGACATTGGCATGCGATGCAATGACCGTGCCCTGGTAACGCCCGATCGCTGTCAGCGCAGAGCGTTCATCCATGTGGGCGATATCCAACACATATCCGTGTGATGCCATCACTTCCAGCAACTGATAGCCTTCTGGGGTGAAATCACGGTGTTCCATGGAGCCGCCGCAAAAGCGCATACCTGCCCAGACCGGACCGATCAGGCGCAACCCGCGTTCCCAGAACTCCGTCAGATCGTCCATGCTGCGGATGCCTTCAGCGCCTTCCATCGATAAGACGATGCCAACCGGGCGTTCGGTCTTTTCTGCAGCCGGAGCCAGGTGCGGCGCCATGATTTTCGCCAATTCGCTACGGTTGCGCACCAGTGAAAAAGCATGAGGGTTATCATCCGCCAGCCGCCGGTAGTAATCGAACTGCTCCAATGCCAGCGGGTAGGCTTCTTGGGGGGTTGCGTAGGTGAAACCAGGCCAGTTGGGGCTTTGGTATTTCTTGGGGGTGAGGTAGATGGTTCCGATCACCAGCGCTACCTGCCCACGTTGATACTCCCGCCAGCCGAGTGTGGCGTCGCCGGTATCAGCCGGGATGCTGCTGCCGGCTTCACGACGTCGGGTTTCGGAGACAGATTGCAGATAATTGCGATTAAATGTCAGGGCACTGTAGGCAATGTCTTCATGAGCATCGATGATGAAAGGCATACGATCTCCGTGTAAGACGCACTAGATGAACGGGTCAGTATCTGCGGGCATAATGACAGCGCATCAATGTGACCTGCGGCGGGATGTGCTTGCTTTGCCAAGCCAGCATTGGCGCACCGCAAGACGGAATTCTATCTCAGGCTGCCGGTTCTTCCGAAATGGGCGGGGTGGCGGCGTTAGGATCATCTGCGCTTTCAGCAGGTAATTCTTCGCTTGCTGCCCCAAGTCCAATCTCTGGTTTTGCGTCGGCAGCTTCATCCTCGCCATTGCCTGTCCCGGTTGTTTCTTCATTTAGCGCTTCTACCGGTTTGGTTTCCTCTGCTTTGCCAGCATCGGCAGTCGTTGCCTCTTTGGCAGCGGATTCCGCCTGTTGTTCCAGCAGGGTTTGCCAATCCATGTCGGCGTACTGCATCGAATCGACCCGGCGCACGCTGAGCGCGATGCGGTGGTTTTCTGGCTCGATGCGGATAACGCGCAGGGTGACGTTCTCGCCTTCGTGTAGCGCTTCGCGCGGGTGTTCGATACGCTTCTCGCTAATCTCGGAGATATGGATCAGTCCTTCCACATCCTCCATGCCTGCCAGGCGGGCAAAAGCGCCAAATTTAGCCAGGCGCGTGATGGTGGCTTCCACCAATTGACCTACTTTGATGGCTGCCACCCGTTCGTTCCACGGATCATGCTGAAGCTGCCGGATGGAGAGACCGATACGGCGCTTTTCGCGATCCACCGCAATGATCTTGACTTTGACCTCTTGACCAACCTTGAGAAGTTCACTGGGATGGGTAATGCGGTCCCAGGAAATCTCGGAAAGGTGCACCAGACCATCGGCGCCGTTGATGTTGACGAAAGCGCCAAAGTCTGCCAGGCTGGTCACGCGACCAGAACGGACGTCTCCGACGTTCAATTCTTCGATCAGCCGGTCTTTGACCGATTCGCGCGTTTCAGTAGAGGCGGCGCGCTCCGAAAGGATAAGGCGCCGACGTTCGCGATCTACCTCGATCACCGATACGCTGATTTCATCTCCGACCATGCTGGAATAGCGCTGTTCGGGTGAGTCGCCGGTCATGCCGGCGCGGCGCCCCAATGCAATCTGTGATGCGGGAATGAAGCCGCGAATACCTTTGACCAGGGCGATCAGACCGCCCTTGTTGTAACCAACGATCTTGGTGTGGATGGTTTCCTTGCTTGTCAACAGGGCTTCGACTTCCTGCCAGTTGACCTCATCGCGGGCACGCGTCAGCGAGAGTACCAATGTGCCACTGGAATCCTCAGGATTGATCACATAGACGGGGACATTCTGACCGACTGCGAGCGCCGCCAGTTCCTCGGCGGGAATTGATTCATACTCACGACCGCTGATAACGCCCTCGGATTTGGTGCCAACACTGACCAAGATCTGACCAGGCGTGATACTTGCGATCATGCCATCGCGAATCTCGCCCTGGCGGGGAAAGTCGATTCCCAGCCCCTCTTTTTCCAGCAGGCTTTCCATGTTGTTGACGGATTCTGTGTTCTCATTACTTACATCCTCTTGCTCCGTTCCCTGCTCGAGGGGGGTGTCATTCTGGTCCATACGTTTCGATACTCCGGTGGATTAAAGATAAACATGATTATAGCGGTTAATAGGGATAAAATCAACCCTCACCGTCTCGCCGGAAGGGTCGATATTAAACTCAGATTAATTTCTACCCTAAACAAGCTGTAGGTGTTGTGTTGGGGGTCTTATCCTGGGGAGGTCAGGTTCAACTCGCGCTGAAGCTCAATGCCGCCGGCGTTTTTTCTTCCCGGATGGGTGTGGTTGTGCCTGATTGCCTGGGGCGCTGGCGGCACCTTGTGCTGACGGCGCAACGCCGGCGGGTTGGGCGCCAGAACTGGTGGGCAGGGCGCCGGTTTGTACCCGGAACAGGTTGCCGATCACGTCCAGACGAATATTGCCCAGCAGCGTCTTGAAAAGATCGGTGGCGCGGCTCTTGTACTGAACCAGCGGATCACGCTGTCCATAGGCTTCCAGGCCGATTGAGATGCGCAGTGCTTCCATCTGCGTCAGGTAATCGATCCATTGATTGGAGATCGAACGCACCAGTGTGACTCGGTAAGCTTCATTTTGCAACCGTCGCCCCAGCACCCGCAAGATGGTCTCACGATCTTGGGTTGGGATTTCCTGAATGGCTTTCGCCTGGATGGACTGGTACTTTTCCGTTCCCAGCACTTCGCTCAACCAGTGACGGGTGTGACCATCCAATTGTTCCAGCGTCGAGCCAGCCTGCGCCAGGCGCGCCAGTTCCATTTGACCGCGCGCCAGTTCCATCACCTTCAACGCATTCTGCAGATGTTCCAAGATGCGCTGTGTGGTTTCTTCTACAGGTTGGTCATGCAGCAAGCCGGCAGCCGCATGAATGAACTGTAACCGCTGGTAGCGCTGGGTGGCGCGGCGGTGCGTGCGCGGGTCGAAAGCCAGTTTGCTGCCATGCGTCATCAAGCCGAACAATTGGATCAGGTTTGGG
>JABLXM010000100.1 GCA_013177815.1 Anaerolineae bacterium
ACCGTAAGCGATGGCAATGCTCCAGGCAGTCTGCCCGGGCATCACTTCGTGTATGATCGAGCCATCCGCCCCCGGCGTGGCGGTGACCACCTCGAAAACGCGCTGGTCGCCGGTTGGGGCGGCGGTGACGGCTGGTACCTGGTAGCCGCCTTCCGGGGTTGGGGCGACCGTGCCGGGGGAATACGAACCGCCGGATGAGTAAGCGACGTGCAGGACGTAATAGACCTCGTTGTTCGAGCCGCGCGCCGCGCCGGCGCCAATATGCTTGTAATAGGCTGCCCATTCGGCGGTCATGGGGATCATGTGGTCGGGATCTGACCAAACCGTCGCGTAAAGGTCCCCCAACTCACCATAGCTGCAAACGATGTTTTCGGTGGTGAAGACGGTTGCGCCGCCGCCATAACCAGCCGCCGCCACCCGGTCGCTCGCGCCGCCGAGGTGCGAACAACTCAGGTTGGACGCCATGACCTCCGCGGTGTATTGCGCGGTAGACATCAAAATAGGATCGACGATCAACTCCGACAGACCATACGCCGAGCGCATGGCGTTGGTCTGGGCGATGATATCCCACGGCGAGGTGGGGTAGTCGTCCTGGGCTGCTGCCGGGCGCGGCAAAGCACCTGCCAGACCGGCGAGCATCACGATTAGCAGCAGGATTCGGTCGAAACGGAAAGAAATGAAATGGCGCATCAGTATCCGGATTATAACCGATGCGCCAGGGGTGATTTTTTTATTCTTAATTGTATCTAACGTCCCATCGCCTCGGCTGCCACCAGGAAATCGGTCGCTGAAATCATACCGATGATCTCCCCCCGCTCGTCCGCCACCGGCAGGTGATGAATGCGGTTCTGCCGCATCAATTCGGCGCAGGCTTTCAGCGTCACTTCGGCGGGGACGGTAAGCACCGGCGTGGTCATGATCTGACGCACTTTGGTGCGGCTGGGGTCCATTTCATTGGCGATGATCTTATCGCTGATGTCGGTGGACGTGACGATGCCGTATTCTTTGTTGGCAGCGGATTTACTGACGATCAGGCTGTGAATATAGCGGCGTCGCATCAACTTGAGCGCCTCCGCTACCGAAGCCTCCGGGTCGATGAAAACGATCAGATCTACCATCCAATCTCGCACGGTGAAGGTCATCACAATCCTCCTGTCAAAGTCGGTAAGATGACATGCTTGATGAGGTTAGTATAGCAAATCCCGTCGGTTTGGCAAGCGCAGGATGAGCCATTGCCAAACACCAAAACCGGCATGGTGATACAGGCAATCACAGCTCAATCGAACTTCAGGATCGAATTTCGCACCTCGCCCCAGCGCAGCGCGTCGGCGATGCCCTGTTCGATCGGCAGTTCCGCCTGCCAGCCCAGCAGCGCCCTGGCGCGGTCGGCGTTGGCGTAGGCGCCAGCCACATCGCCCGGGCGGGGTTGGGTCTCGCGTTTGGGTAGCGCCTGACCGTAGACCTTCTCGAAGGCAGCCACCATCTCGCGCACGGTCACACCGCGACCGGTGCCCAGGTTGATGACCACATAGTTATCCGCCGGGTTGCCGGCGCGTTGAAAGACCTGATCGAATTGTTCGACCGCCTGGACGTGGGCGCGCGCCAGGTCCCACACATGGATGTAGTCTCGGATGCCGGTGCCGTCGCGGGTGGACCAGTCGGCGCCGGTGATCAGGAATTCCGCCTGCCTGCCCTGGGCGGTTTCCACCAGTTTGCCGACGATGTGGGTCGGCTCTTTGACGTGGATGCCGGAACGCATGCGGGGGTCGGCGCCGATCGGGTTGAAATAACGCAGCGCGATGCCGTGCATGCCGTAAGCGGCGCAAAAATCCTGCAGCACCATTTCCATCATGTATTTGGTGCGGGAGTACGGGCTGTTGGGCACCAGCGGTGAATCTTCTGTCACCATAAAGCCCGGCACCATGCCGTACATGGCGGCGGAGGATGAGAATACCACGTTGCCGTGCCCCAGCCGCCGCAGCGTGTGGAATAACTCCAGCGATTTGACCACGTTCTCTTTGTAATATTCATAGGGCATGGCGACCGATTCCGGCACCACGATCAAGGCGGCGCAATGGATGGTGGCGGAAATATCGGGGTGTTCCGCGAACACCCGCTCGACCGCGGTGGTATCGCCGATATCGGCATGGTAGAAGATGCGGTCGCGGGTGAACTCGCGCCGCCCCGTGACCAGCGAGTCCAGGATGATGGGAGTGTGACCGTTGTCCATTAGCGCGGAGCAAATGGTGCTGCCGATATAGCCGGCGCCGCCGGTGACGAGGACTTTCATGAACGCTCCTTAAGGCGATGGCGCCAGGTCGCAGCCCCATTGCCGGGTGATGGTTTGTATGGCTTGTTGTTTTTCGGATGTTTCAGGCGTTTCGCGCTCGATGCGCTGCCACAGCGCGCATAGGCTGGGCTGCACCAGCGGGCTGATGCCCCCCGCCTGCTCGGATTGAGCCAGCGCCGCTTCCCACGCGCCCATGTGGGCATAACCTTCGATGAACGGGTAGCGTTCCAGCGGACTGTTGGGATAATCATCCAGACTGAAGGCTTGCTCCGCGATTGTGACCACCCGCGCCCAATCTGCCTGCTGGCGCGCCAAGTCTGCCTGCTGGAAGTGGTAGCACCAGCCGTGCGCCGGCTCTTCGGGGTAAACCTGTGGCGGCGGGGTGTGGGTTTGCCCGGCTGTGATCACAGCCGGGCGTGAGGCGGCTGCCAGCTCCCGCATCAGCGGACTCAATAACGGGTTGACGGCATCCACCTGCGGGTCCAACACACGCACGCAACCCGGTGGCTCATAGATGACCGCCAGCACCTGGTCGGTGCTGCCCTCGAAAGTCGCTGCCAGGTAATCCTGGCGGATGGGCGCACCGGGGCGCATGCCGCTCAATCCGGTCTCCAAGCGGATGCTGGGATAGTACAGGATGTATGCCATCTGTTGCGTGCGGTTTTCCGGCGCAAAGGTCCAGTTGAGCGGCGCCGAAAGCGAATTGTCGCTGGAGTACAGGATTGGCATGTCGTTGGTGAGCACCGCCGTGCCGGGTTGCAGCGTCGGAATGCGCCAGGTGAGTTGCCACAGGAGGTTGGCGGTGGTGGTGGTGTCGCGGCGATAGCCGTTGGCAGCCTGGAAATGCCAGCCGGTGGCTAAGCCAGCCGCTGTTGCCAGCAGCAGCACTTTTACCCAGGTGTGCGTTGGTATCGACCCCAGGATGCCGCCCGCCAGCAGTGAAACGCCCAGGATGAACGGCAGGGTGAAGCGGTTCTGCGGGTAGCTCAGACCAATCTGCAAGCCGGTCGACCAGAAGGGACCACCGGCGACCAGCAGGGCGAGCGCGCCCAAAGCGAGCGCCTGATGCGCCCAACTGCGGTCCTTTTCGTTTCCGCGCGGGTGAAGCAGGAGCCACACCGCCAGCCCTGCAATCGCCAGCACCGTAATCGCCGCGTAGACCTGGGTGGTGCGGGTGCCCAGGATAGCCGGGTCTGGCAGGGCGAACACCCGCGCCCAGGCGCCAAAGGTGACCTGCCATAGGTCGCCGGCGATGGTTGCCAGCAGGTTAGCCAGTGCCCCGCCGGGGTCGGTGCGCAGGTGCTCCACCAGGGCGGGCTGGTAGTTATGCGTCTGGTAGGGGAAGAGGAAAGCCCGCCAAAACCCCATGCCGATGAATAACACCAGGTATGGCAACGCGCTCCGAAGTGTGCGGCGTGGGCGTTGCGCTTCGTCCGTCAGCGCCAGCCAGATTAACGGCAGGCGCAACAGCTCCAGCAGGAAGAAATAGTCCAGCGTGATCAGGTTGATGAACGAGAACGCCAGCGCCAGCGCGGTGTAACACCGGGAGCGCCTGCCGCCGCGCAGCGCCAGCAGCGTGAAGATCCAGGAGATGAAAAAGCAGGTCAACACCAGGAAGAAATGCCCATAAGTGATGGCGATGGGCTGCTGGTTGAAACCCGGGTAGAGCAGGAACAGCAACGAGATCCAGCCGGCTGCTTCGGGGTGTTTGCGCCACAGCAGGCGCAGCGTGCCCCACAACGCTGCCGCGCTTGCCCAGCGCCAGAAGATGCCGAACACCTGCCAGCGCAGCGGTTCTTGTCCCAGCAGGGTGGTGGTGACCTGGTAGATCGCCCCCCAGTAAGGTCGGTTGGTGGCAAAATAACGGCTCAATCCTTCGGCGCCGTAGGTGTGGCTGATCCAGGCGAATGCCCAGTCATCCCAAAAGAAACCGAAGGTGGTCGCCAGCAGCCCATAAGCCGGCAGACTGACTCCCAGCAATACGACCGGATGGAACCAGGCAGGCAGCCGGCGCTGGAATATCCTATTCAGCCACCCGGTCATGACCCTCCTGCGGGCTGGTATGATCGGGCAGCGCTGTGTCCTGCGGCAGCCGCAGGATGTAGACCGGTCGCCGTTTGACTTCCTGGAAGATATAGCCGATGTATACGCCGATGAAACCCAGCAGCACCATCAACAGACCGCCGACGATCAACAGCATGAACATCAGGGAACTCCAACCGGGCGCCAGTTGACTTGTGTTGCCGCTGACCCAGAAGCTGAGCACGTAGACCGCCTCCACGAATGCCAGGATGAAGAACAGTGCCCCCAGTGAAAGCCCGGCATAGAGCGGGACAAGCGAAAAAGAGAAGATTGCGTCCATCGACAGGCGCACCATCTTGCGCAGCGAATATTTGGAACTACCCGCCAGCCGTTCGGGCGGCTGGAAGGGCAGGATGACCGACCGGAAGCCCACCCATGCCACCATGCCGCGCAGGAAGCGGTGATACTCCGGCATGCCTTGCAGCGCCTGGACCACCGGGCGGCTGAGCAGGCGGAAATCGGCGCCGCCCGGCAGCACGTTGGTGTCGCCCAGCCGGTTCAGCACCCGGTAGAAGGCGGTCGAGGTCCAGCGTTTGAAGCCCGACCCCTTGTTATTTTCAACCCGTTGGGTCAGCACCATATCGTATCCGGCGCGCGCCAGGCGCAGCATTTCTGGGATCATCTCCGGCGGGTGCTGCCCATCGCCGTCCATCGTGATCAGATAATCCGACCCGGAACGATCCATGCCGGCGGTCAACGCTGCCTGGTGACCGAAATTGCGGCTCAATTCCAGCACCTGCACCCGCCTGTCCGAAGCGGCGATCTCTGCCAGCCGCTGAGCCGTGTGGTCGGTCGAGCCGTCATTGACGTACAAGATGGTGAAGACATACGGCAGCGGGTCGATCACCTTCAATAATTGTTGGTGGAACGCCAGTAAGGCATCCTCCTCGTTGAACAAGGGAATGACGAGGTCGACGGTCGATATGGGGGCGTGCAGAGGTTGCTTCAAGGCACCTCGGATAGGGTGATTTACCACCGTATTATATCAAAGCGGCGGGGTGTTATGCCGCCCGCAGCGGTGATGCCGCCGATTGCTGTCTCTTGTCATTAACCCAATCTTTAACGGTCATTTACATGATCCTAAGCCAGTTGTGTAGCTCAATTAACATTCATCCGGTATGCTGGAGTCAGTCGAAAGGGTCGATAATGAAGAATATCCTGGTCACGAACGATGATGGTATCACTTCCGATGGCTTGTTGACGTTGGCAGAGCAGATGCGCGATTTAGGTAATGTTCACATCCTGGCGCCAGACCGCAACTGGTCGGCATCCGGACATGTGCGCACCTTGGAGCGCCCGTTGCGGGTCAAAGAGATGCAATTGCCCACCGGCATGATCGGGTACGCCTGCGACGGCGCTCCCTCCGATTGTGTTGCGCTCGCGTTGCGTGGTTTTTTCGACGAGAAATTCGACCTGGTGGTTTCGGGCATTAACCCGTATGCCAACTTCGGTCATGATGTGACCTACTCGGGCACGGTCACCGCTGCCATGGAGGCGGTCATCTGGGACGTGCCCGCCATCGCCGTTTCGCTGGACCAGCCGGACCACTTCACCGGCGTGGTCGATTTCAAACCAGCCGCGCGGGTCGCGCAAAAGGTGGCAGCGACCGTCCTCTCCGAAGGGGGGCTGCCGGATAATATCCTGCTCAATGTCAATGTGCCTTTCCTGCCGGAAGAAGCGATGAAAAATGTCCAGATCACCTACCAGGGCTTGCGCGTCTACCATGACCGGGTGGACAAGCGCATCGACCCACGCGGGAGACCGTACTACTGGATCATCGGCGAGATGCCAACCGGCATCTCCGAAGCGGGGACCGATATCGGCGCGCTGGTGCAGGGTGATATTTCCATCACCCCCATCCAACTGGATTTGACGGCGCACCAGTGGATCGACCGCATGCGCTTCTGGGACTGGGGTATGCCGGTGGCTAAGCATCAGGCGGCTGCCACCCCGGTTGAACTCCCAAACTATGTCTACGTGCCGAATATATCCCCCTGATCCTCCGGCGGATCGGGTTTCCTCTCAATGCAGGGCGGGCTGGGAACCTGCCCTGTATTTATTCCGGCAGCCAGGGGGTGTGATCGCGCGCCAGCAGCGCCACCCGGAATGGGAACAATTGCGCTGCGAACGCACCGGCTTCCACCGCCGGGTCCTCATCCACGATCTTGCGGGCAGCCATGTCGTCCGCCGCCCGGAAGATGACGATGCCCATGCCATCACGGCTGGGGGATTGTGTTCTGCCTGCCAGCAAGGCGACCCCCCGCTGCACCAGCTTTTCCAGGTAGGCGAAATGTTCCCCGATCTTTTCTTGTTCGAAGGGCGTTGCGCCTTCGGTCAGCATTTCCCAACGGGTGGGCTGGATGCGGTAAAGGTACTGGTTCATCAGATGACCTTGTCATCCTTGCCGGATAGCTGCCGCAACTGCTCCAGTTGACCGGCGTGGTATGCCTCGTGCCATTGCGAGAACGCCAGTACGCTGCCGAGCGAGCGATTCTTGTGGTCCGTCAATTCCGCATTGAGCGTATCCATTCCCATTGCCTCGATTGCCAAGATCAATCGTTGGCATGAGCGTTTCGACATCGCACGCAGCTCTTCGAGTTCGGTCGCCTGCTGCGGGTCGACAATCGGTTCGGAATCGCGGTCATAACGGCGGTACTGCTCCGGGCTTAGCTCTCCCGGCAGTCCCAGCTCCTTGAGCATGCTGTCGCGCCCGGTCAGGATGTGCCCAAGCACCCAATTCATGCAATTGCCGCGAAACGGTGGCTGCATCAGGCTTTCGGCGTGCGTGATGCCGTCCAGTTGCATGTCGATGACGCGCTGGTTTAACTTCAGGTAGAAGATCAATGATTCTTTGGGCGGGGAATCCATTTCGCTGCGTCTCCTTTCCGGTCGTATCAGGTGACCTCACCAGTTTCTGCGAGGCGTGAGGTTTCGATTATACCGAATTCCGGCGGCGAAAAAACGGGCATGTCCATCATGCCCATTCTTGGATTCACTCAACATGCTTGACCGGTCAACTCTTGGTGCCAGGAGGCGGCAGCGAGGGTTCTTCACGCTGTTGGTTCTCGAAGTTGCTGATCTGTTTGCGCTCTTCTTGGATGCGGTCGATGATTTGGCTGGCGTGTTGGCGCGCCATACCGTTGCAGACTGCCTGCAAGCCCATCACCTCGGTCAACACAGTATCCAGTTCGTTTGCCAGTCCCGCCAGCAGCGCATCGAAACGATTCAGCAGACTGGAGGCGCTTTCTTGCTGCGCCAGGCGCGCTTTGAGTGAACGCGCCGAATCTTCCAATTCGCGCCGCACCAGCGCATCGCTGGTGTTTTGGCTTTGCACTTCGAGCGACTGTAGCTCCGCTTGCAGCTTTTGCGGCGATTCCGAAACCTGGCGGTAGTTCTCCAACGGCGTCATGCGCCGGCACAAGAGGTATGCTTCGCCTACCAACTGGTTGATCTCGCGCTGGATGAGTTTGACCACCCGTTTGGTGCCGCCATCCATGCCGGAAATGGTGTTGTACAGGTTGACCTGCGTGCGCTGGATGCGCTTGAACGCCGGCAAGAAACGTTGGGCAATATCGCGTTGCTTTTGGATGGACTGGTTCAATCGGGTTGCTGGGTCGCGCAGGATCACCAGTACCATCACCAACCATAAAATCATGCCGATCGGGAACATCCACCAGGCTGCCAGCAAACCGCTTAACACCGCAGCCACCAACATCATGATGCTGACCGGGTCAAACAGGGCATCGATCCATGGATTTCTCATCGTCAATGCCTAGAAGAAGGTGGCGATCTCGGAGTAGATCTTGTAGATGGTATCCGGATCGGAGATGTATTGCCGCCCGCCGGTGATCTCCGCCAGCGTTTTGAGCACATCCAGGTCGGCATCATCGCCATAGGCGATGGTGAATAATTTGATCGATTCGCCGCTATCTTCGCCGCGCGCGCCGATCAGATTTTCGATCTCACCCAGGCTGTGGTTTGAGGCGGTGTCCATGCCGTCCGAAAGCACCACGATGGCACGAATATGCCTGGGGTCGCCGTTGGCGAGCAGGTCATTGTACGCCTGATCGACTGCGTCGTAAAGCGAGGTGTTGCCGCTTTCAATGATGGCGGAGACGCGCGTGGTGATGTCGCTGCGCTTCTCGCCCAACTCCGAAAGCGGCGTCATCGTGAAGACATCCGTGCTGAAACCGATCACCTGCAATCGGTCGCGGTCGTCCAGCAGATTGATGAAGTCCACCAGACTGGTTCGCGCGGCGGCGATCTTGCGCCCATTCATGCTGTTGGAGGTGTCGATGGCGATCACCAGGTCGACCGGTTTCTTGGTTTGCTCC
>JABLXM010000101.1 GCA_013177815.1 Anaerolineae bacterium
GATGGTCGAAGCGCCCGAGACAACTTCACCGGAGGTGTAATTCTGCCATAACGCGCGCACCAGGGCAACCGGGTCGAAACCCGGATGATTGTAAAATTCCTTGTCCTCGGTGGCGATGGTAGCCGCGACCAGGTATGGCGATATCCTATCGAGCGGCACATAGGTACGGCGCCCGGCGTTGGGGTCAAGTATCTCGTAAAGCAGATTGCCATCGCGGTCCAGGATGCGGGTGGTTTCGAATTGCGAGGCACGATCATAGAGTTCATCCACATCCGGGAGCGTGCGCGCGATGGAAAAATACTGGTAAACACCGATGGAGGCGACAATGATAATCGACAGAATGATCAGGAACATGGCGATGATAAGCCCCTGCGAAGTGCAGCCCAGGGCGCCACGGCTGTCCCCATCCTTCCTCTTTTTTCGCTTGCTATCAGCTTTGCGTGGTCGTTGCGGCGGTGGGCTGGTTGGCTTGCTACGCGGCGGTCGCACCGGTGGCGTACTCGCGCTGCTATGCGGCGGCTTGGATTCGATGCTCGGCTGCCAATAGGCTGCCGGTGTCACCTGGGTCGCGCCCTGATCGTAGACATCGACCGGTACAGGCAAACTGGGATCGATACCAGACCCTGGCGCGGGAGCAACGGTGCGGGCTTCGCTGGGATCGATGTGATTGGGACGGGTGTCAGCCTCGTCGCTCTCGGGTTCGGCGGCATCCTCCCCCGGTAGGCGAATGGTCATGCGGTCGATATCCGGCTGGTCAGCTTTTTCGGGTTGCACCGGTCGGGTCAGATCATCATCCGGTTTTGGCTCGCCGGAGAGCAGCGGCATGGTCAGGTTTTCTTCCGGCGGGGGCGACAGCAGGCGCCGCAGACGGTCACCGGGTGAGGTCATATCATCGTCGCCGTTATGATCATCGGCTGGTTCGGCAGGTTTGCGAAACTCAGGATTTTTTTCGTCCATGGTCATCATTTATATTCGTTGTAATTTTGGATTGTAGCATAATTAAACCCTAAAAAGCCCGGTTTTGGCACAATCATCCGTATTTGATTGACCGCAATACAATGAATGGCTACAATCATGCTATGACCGCCTGGCAGATGCCTTTATCGAAAAATCACCAAGTCACACTCTCCGCAGATGCCCGCTTTTGCCACCCGGACTACCTGAACGACAATACCTGGTTGTTCAACTCCGGGCTGGGCGACCCGGCAGCGCTTTCGTTGGATTCAACGCTGGGGTTACGGGTGCGGCTGGCGCGCATGTTCCCGCGTTTCAGCCAGCGCGGCGCCATCGTTTCCGACCCGGCGTCCTTCGCGCAAAGTCCGCTGCTGAATGCAGTCTATCCAAATTATATACGCACCACTTACCAGCCATTGGTCAGCATCAAAGTGACGCATGAGGTGTGGGTGGCGTCATCACAAATGGTGTGCGGGCGCCTGCGGATGGAAAACCTAAGTGTGCTGCCGGAAGCCTTTTGGATGGAGTGGGACTGCGTGGTGGATCCATCGGCAGCAGGTCGGGCAATGGAGGTGCGCAAAGAAGGTTTGATCACTTTTCTACACGGCTCGACGGGTGAACAAGACCTGGTGTGCTTCCTCAGCGGCGGCGCCAACCCGGGCAAAGGTCCGTATTCCGGGCTTGGCGTTCAGGTCGAATTGGAGGCTGGTTCATCGCACCTGCTATCATGGGGTTTCACCATCGCGGATGGTTTTGAAAATGCAGCCCAGGATATTCGGCAAGCAACGATGACATCGATGGAACCCGAAGTGGTTCGACTGGAGATCATCAACCAACGGGATGAAGTGGTCATCCAAAGCGGCGACCAGAACATCGATCTCGCCATGATGTTGAGCCAGCGGTACGCCCAGCGTCTGGTGCACGGTCGCAGCCAACACCTGCCGGAGAACACTTTTGTCGCGTCACGCAAACCAGACCAGGGCAACTCGATTCGCGGGGACGGCACCGATTACCCCCCCGCCTGGAGTGGTCAGACCGCGCTGGATGCCTACTTGATGGCGCAGCACCTGCTGCCCAGCCGGGTGGCAACCGCGCGCGGGTTCCTGAACAATTTCATACACGTACAAGCAGAAGACGGCTCCATCGACTGGCGACCGGGGTTGGCAGGGCAGCGCTCGAAGCGGCTGGCTCAGCCAATGCTGGCGTCGCTGGCGTGGTCGATCTATCGCGTCGAACGCCGGTTGGACTTCCTGGCGGAAGTCTACCAACCATTGCTGCGATTCATCAAACGCTGGTTCTCGCCGGAACACGACCGCGACGAGGACGGCTACCCGGAGTGGGACAACCCCTTGCAGGCGGGCATGGAAGAGAATCCGCTCTTCGACCGCTTTACCAAAGGCTCACAGGGGGCAGATATCCAACGCATCGAAAGCCCCACGCTGGCAGCGATGCTGTATCGCGAATGCCGGATACTCATCAAGATGGCTGAACTGACCCAACAAAGCGAGGATGCCGATTGGCTACAGGAGCGGGCAGCTACCCTGAAAGACGCCGTCGTCTCCACCTGGGATGCGCGTGAACACAGTTACCGTTACCGCGACTTCACAACCCATCAGAGCCACCCATCCGAATACATCCAAAGCATCCAAGAGAACGGCGACCATCACCTGGACAAGAAATTAAAACAACCCGCCCGCTTGCTGTTGCGCTTTGCGACGCAAGACGAGATGACCCGTCCAATGCGGATAACGCTCTTCGGTGAAGATCGCTCCGGGTTGTTTTCGGAACCTGTTCCACCGTACGAGTTCTACTGGATCCAGGGGCAAGGGCGTTATACGACCCAACGCGTCTACAACCGATTGATCCGCATCGAAGTGCAGGGACTGGCGCCCGGCGACCTGGGCGAGATCACAACCATCGACTTCAGTCACCAGGATATCAGTCTGTTATTGCCCATTTGGGCAGGTCTGGCGCCGGCAGAACACGTCAGTGAGGTGGTGGAAAAGAAATTGCCGCAATTGCTGCACACCTTTGGGATTCCGGTCTGCCCCCCCACACGGAGCGGTTTGCGTCAATTGTGGCACGATTCGGTCTACCCACACTGGAATTTGCTGGTAGCTGAGGGGCTGGCACGTTACGGCTACCAAAAGGAAGCGGCTGCACTGATGGAACGCCTGATGCGAGCAGTATCCGCCTCGGTGCGAAACACGCTCGGTTTCCATGAGCGCTACCATTGCAATAACGGTAAACCAGACGGCGAACGGGATTCCTTGAGGGGACTCATTCCGACCGGGACGTACTTATCCCTGCTGGGGGTGAACTTCCTCGGCAGTGAGCGGGTCGTGATACGAGATGCCAACCCATTTTCTTTGCCAGTTACGGTAAAATATGCAGGGATGACCGTGTTCAGGGATATGAAGGACAGCGTTGTCACCTTTCCAAGCGGGCATTCCGTAACCGTCACCGGGACCGGGTCACATCTGGTCTCATTAAGTTGATGAACCGAAAGGAGGCGACTCCCAAGATGAATAACCATACTCATGATCTGCTATTGATCGCGATCGTTCAGGCTCAGGATGCCGAACCGGCACAGGAAGCGCTGGAAGGGATGGGATTCACCGCTGAACGGTTGCCAAGCGTGGGCGGGTTCCTTGGTCGCCGCAACGTTACACTGCTGATACCACTCGATCGCGGACAATCCGAAGCTGCGCAGAACTGCCTGCACGAAACCTGCCGCCAGCGGGTGGAGTATATCGCCGTACCAATGGAGAGCGCACCACTGCCAATCCCCTCCCCGACCCCGATCACGGTCGGCGGCGCAACCATCTTCGGATTAGAGATCGATCACTATGAGGAGTTATAGCCATGAAAATGATCATCGCCATTATTCGCGATTCGGAAAGCGATTCGGTCTCGCAAGGGTTAACCTCGGCAGGTTATCGCGTCACACTGGTTGCATCTTCCGGCGGCTTCCTGCGGCGCGGGAACAGCACCATCCTGGTTGGGGTCGATGATGACCAACTGGAACCTGCGCTGCAAATCATCCGGGATCACGTCAAAGAGCCAACCGAAGAGGGCATGCATAAAGCGACCATCTTCGTGTTGAAGGTCGACCAGTACACCCACTACTGACACGCGCGGATCAGCGTTCTTGCGTCACACATCCGACAATGGGATCTTGCATTTGCGATCGATCCCAGCACGGGTTCATGGCTTACTCGTGGAATTCCTCAACCTGGTAGATCTGCACCTCCAATTGTCTCTTTTGCCAATGGTTGGGTGACGCCCCCATTTTCTGACACAGGTGGGAGAGGAAATCGAACGGATCGGGCAATTTCTCCCATACTTGAGGCAGGAAGGTTGCCCGACGTCCGCCATCGCGCAGGATGACGCCATCGATGCCCGGGCGCAACTGGCGCAGCAAGTCGTCCGGTGATATGTACACCATGGGTTGTGGCGGCGTCAGGCGCGAGATCTCGATCTGGATGTGCGGCAATTCTTCCGCGCGCACCGGCGGAAAACGATAGTCCTCCAAGGCAGCCGCGCCGGCATGCTCGCACACATCTTGCACCAAGGGTTGGTATGCCTCCAACGCGCCGATACAACCGCGTAAATCGCCTTCACGGGTCAGGGTCACGAACGAAGCGCCGGGCGCCTGCAGATCCGAGGAATAATCCTTCAAGCGCAGCACGGGCAACCCCTGGCGATGGACGACGCTTTCAAGCGTTCGCCGCGCCAGGGCGAGCAAAATCACTTTATCCGCATCGTTCAGTGGATCGCCCATTCAAATCACCCGATCAGATACTCCCGGTTCAAGTACATCAAGGGCATATCCGCCTCTCCAAGATGGGACGCCAGCACTTCCCCCACATACAAGGTGGATCTTTCCATCGGGTAGCGATGAACCACCTTACAATCGAGCTGCGCCAGGCTTTCCAACAGGAGTGGAACGCCACTGACCAGGCTGAACAACTTCACGCCCCTGAAGCGGTCATCCTCGTTCGCGGGGTCCTTACCGGCAAAGCGGTCTGCGATGGCAACCTGCTGGCGGGAAAGGATGCTGATGCCGAAGTAACCGCTATCTTCAACCAGCGCGTGCGTGCGGGAGCCGGTTGACATGGTGACCGTCACGCAGGGCGGATCAATGGAGACCGAGGTGAACGAATTGACGGTCATACCGTGAAATTGATGGTCGTGCCGGCTGGTGGCAACCGCCACACCCGAAGGGTAACGGCGCATCGCCTGCCTGAGTTGCTCGCCTGTACTATCCAAGGAAATCTCTCCTTATGTATCGCATTTCGTCGATTTTTACCTTATACTTGTCAAAACCAGGAAATAAATCTTACAAAACCGTTATCGACTTCGTGGCTTGAACGATTAATATTATATATTATCTTCTATCCAAAGGGCTGACCAAACACATTAAAATGAGTTGCGATCATGAGTGAACATTCCACCCGGACAAAACTCCCAACGACACGCCGCAGCAAATCATTCAGCCTGTTGACCGCCTTTCAAACCATCGCAAGCGCGGGGTTCCTGGTGGCAACATTGCTGACGCTGTGGACGCCTTCAAACCTGTTCTCCAACAGGCTGATCAGTGAAATGTTGGTCTCAATGCAGCGCAACGAAGTTCCCGAAGTCGCCCTGCCAACGATGACTGCCGCTCCGAAGCCATTGATCGGCATCGTGGCGGGGCACTGGGGCAACGATCCCGGCGCGGTGTGCGAAAACGGCACGACCGAAATGGATGTGAACCTGCGCATCGCCACCCTGGTGGCGCAATACCTGAAAGCCGAGGGCTACCCGGTCGACCTGATGCAGGAGTACGATCCCAAACTGCGCATCTACCAGGCTGCCGCGCTGGTTTCGATCCACAATGATTCTTGCCAATACGTCAACGAAGAAGCAACCGGCTTCAAAGTAGCCGCGGCGGTGGGCACGGTGCACCAGGAAAAAGCTTCCCGCCTCACCAGTTGCCTGATCAACCGCTACCAATCCCGGACGGGATTGAAGTACCACGAAAATACCATCACACCGGATATGCAAGAATATCACACCTTCGACGAGATCAACAGCGCAACCCCGGCAGCCATCATCGAAACCGGATTCCTCAACCTGGATTACACGCTGCTGACCGAACATCCAGACATCGTGGCACGGGGGGTTGCAGATGGGATCCTGTGCTACGTCCGAAATGAACCAATCGAATGGAGCACGCCAGCACCATGAGCGAACCTGCCCCCTCCCCAGATAACTGGATTCTGCAAGCAACAGAAGCCATGAAGAACGGCAACAACGACCTGGCGATTCGCCTGGCGCGGCAGGCGTTGGAGAGCGGCGCAGCGTCAGAATCCGCTTACCTGATCCTGGCGGGCGCATCGACAGATGTGGAAGAAGCAATACGGTACCTCAACCTGGCGCTGGAGATCAACCCCAAGAGCATACGAGCACGCGAGGGCTTGCACTGGGCGCTGCGCCAGCAACGCACGCAAAAAGCGGCAGCAGCAGCCAACCCAGGTGATGAAAGAACCCTCGACGAAACGGCAGAGATATCACGCGGTGAAGCCACAGCACCCGTCCAAAGCCAATCGACCAAGCCCGGCGGCGTGAGCGCTGCTGCTCACGCCGGTGATAGCAACGCAGCGATGGAAAATATCCCCACCCTGGGCAGCGCGGGTTTGCCTGACGCAGAACCACAACCGGCAGCGGACGAGGTCGAAACGACCGCGCCCAGGGAAGTGGATATAACCGGACCTGTGCTGACGCAACCGCTCACCACCCGCGCGCGCGGCAAGGCAACGGGCGCCGCACACAGAAAGCCTGCCACTGGGGGCAAAGTTGGTCTTTCCGGTCCTATTCTGGCAGTTCTACCGTGGCTGGCGGCGCTGCTGGTGGGACTCATCGGTCTGGGCATTTGGGTGGCAAGCAGCGGGGGTTATGATCGCTTGGGCATCGCATCCATTTTCAGGGCGCCATCCGCAACACCCACCGCGAGCGCCACATCGATGGAGGCGGCAGGCAGCCAGACGCCCACGCCAGAGGCAAGCGTAACCCCCCAACCTTCGGCGACCAGCACCCCAACAGCGACAGTGACTATCACGCCAACTGCCAGTGTAACCCCCGACGGTCCGACGGATATCCCGGTGATCGAAATCACACCGATCTCCGCGCTGCCGCCGGATTATGACCAGCCGGTATACGAACCGCCAGAGATGGTCTACTTGCCCTCCAATGGGCAACATTGGGTCGACGTCAACCTGACAACGCAGCGAGCGTTCGCGTATGACGGCGACAACCTGGTACGCGAATTCATCGTCTCGACCGGCACCTGGCAATACCCGACCATCACCGGGCAATACTACGTCTACATCAAGTATGTGGCGGATGATATGTCCGGACCCGGGTATTACCTGCCGGACGTGCCTTATGTCCAGTATTTCTATGAAGATTACGCATTGCACGGCACCTACTGGCACAGCAATTTCGGAACGCCGATGAGCCACGGCTGCATCAACTTCACAACTGCGGATGCCGCCTGGGTATTCGATTGGATCGGCGTAGGAGACCTGGTCAATATCCACTATTGATGAACACGATAGACCGGCTGCAACTGCAACAAATCTCACGGCGCGAGTTCCTGCAACTGGCGGCAGCCGGGATGCTGGCGTTATTGTTCAGCCCTAAAACTACGTTTGCTTCTGCCGGTCAATTGAATCCCGCCATCCAGATACCGCGGTTGGGACGGGTGCTGGTGAACAACCTGAAATTGTATGAACGCCCCTCACTTAAATCCAAGGCGATCAAGACCTACTATAAGGATCTGATCCACCCGATCATGGGGGTAACGCTGGGAGACGACGAACCGTTGTATAACCGCATCTGGTACAACGTGAACGATGAAGGTTACGTGCACTCCGGCGGTATGCAACCGGTGGAAGTGCGGACGAACACCCCAGAACAATCCATGCCAGCCAAACAGATCCTGGCAGAGGTGACCGTGCCGTACACCGAGGCGTTTTGGGGCGCTTCGGTGTGGTCGCGCGTGGCTTACCGCCTTTACTTTGGCACCACACACTGGGTGACCGGCGTCTCGATCGATAAACAAGGCAAAACCTGGTACGAAGTGCTGGATGACAAATACTTTTCGTATTATTATGTCAACGCGGAACACCTGCACTGGATCACGGTGGACGACCTGGCGCCCCTGGCGCCGGATGTCGAGCCGAAGGTCAAACGCATCGAGATTCGCTTGAATGATCAAATGCTGATCGCATACGAGGAGGACACGCCGGTCTTCATGACGCGAACCGCCACAGGCGCCAAATTCTCGGATGGCGACTTCCGCACACGACCGGGTCGCTACTACTGTAACCGCAAGCGCCCTTCACGCCATATGGCTGCCGGCGACCGCGCTGCGCCAAAGAGCTACGATCTCCCCGGTGTGCCGTGGGTGAGTTACCTGACCGAAAGCGGGGTTGCCATCCATGGGACTTACTGGCATAATGATTTCGGTCAGCCCCGCAGCCACGGCTGCATCAATGTCAGCAACGAAGCTTCAGCCTGGCTATATCGTTGGAGCACTCCGGCAGTGCCGACAGGCGAATACTATTATGAGGAAAAAACCGGCACCCCGGTTGATATATTATATTAATATTGGATCGAATGATGAGTCATAAAGCGCTTTTTGAAGGATTGATTGTCGATGAAGCCGAGCATGCGGTGACGGTGACCCTGGTGGGCAATGAAGCCTGCTATGTGGTCGATGACGCCGGGTTCATGCGGCATATACCCGCAGAAGATGTGGACCGCCAGGTGCTCAAGATTATGACCGACCAGGTGCGCGGACACGAGGACATCCTGGCTGAGCAGACCTCAAAGATGCTTGGGCAGGAAGATATCTTCTCGCGCGCCATCCTCGAGAACCAGTTGAAGAATATCGATGATCAGATCGAACAGGTATTACAGACCGGCATCCCGGAAGAAGGTCGAGCCTACATGGGGATGATGGGATTTAAGGTTGTGATCAACGTTCACGGCGAGGTCATCCGGTTCGATCAACCCGGGTCGGAATCCGACCCGGATGATGAGTGACACCCGGCACGCGCCTGCCAAAGGTTATATTGGACCCAAATCGTGACAGGATTCCGATGAAATTCTAATATAATGCGGATAGAATCAAGTTAGAGGTAATGATAATAATGTTCCAACTCGATCCAATGCTACGCTCTGTGACGCGCTCAAGCGCAAATGAACGCTGGAGTCCAAATTGATGCCTTACGATCACATCATCGATGTTACCGAAGCCAGTTTCGAGTTCGATGTACTGGCGTATTCGGAGAATACACCCGTCCTGATCGATTTCTGGGCTGAGTGGTGCCAGCCGTGTAAAACGCTCGGACCAATCCTGGAGCGGCTGGCACTCGAAGCCGGCGGCGCTTTCCGGTTGGCGCGGGTGAACGTGGATCAGAATCCCAACCTGGCACTGCGCTACGGGGTACGCTCGATCCCAACCGTAAAAGCCATCAGCCAGCGAAATGTGGTGTCGGAATTCAGCGGCGTTATGCCGGAGAATAGGGTGCGCGAGTTCATTGCGCATATCACCCCGCCCAGCCCGCTGGAGCTCTCGATCGAAAAGGCAGAATCACTGCTGGTCTTACAGCAGTACGCGCTGGCTGAAATAGAATTTCGGTCGGTCATCGAAAGCGACCCAGACCACCCTGCCGCCCTGTTGGGGTTGGCGAAATCACTGCTGGCACAGGGCGCGGCGCAAGAAGCCGGGCTCATCCTGGAAGGATTCCCTGCCAGCCGGCAACTGGGCGAGGCGCAAGCCTTGCTGCCGTTGACGGCTGCCATGACGGACTTGAAGGAAAATACGCTGAAGGTCGAGACCGACCAGGATATCGCTTTCCAAAATTGTTTGCGGCTGGTCAGCAAAGGCAACCTGCCAGCGGCTCTGGATGGACTACTGGATATCCTGCGGCAGGACAAACGCTACCGCGGCGGTCAAGCACGCTTGATCTATCTGGCAATCCTCGAGATCATGGGCGATCAGGACGCGCAGGCGCGTCAATACCGCGCGGAACTGGCATCCGTCCTGTTCTAGATCATTCTCCCTATGATCAACATGTAATCCGCGTTCGCGTGTGACCTATTCGTCGCGCATCGATGCTTTGAGTTGATCAATGGTGGGAATGGCGGTCGGGTCGACCCGATACGCCATCGCAAGGTAGTAACTGGTATAGTCACCGAAATGCAAGGCGGTCCACAATTGCTCCAACCGGCTGTCGCCGGAAGCCCGGAAAGCATCCGTGCCGATGCCTTCGACCATCATCAATTCGCGCGTCAATTCGGCGCGGATGCGGTTGCGGTCATGTTCGAATTGTGACTCAAGAAAGAGCACCATCAAATTGGAGAACAGCGGCGCCGGATTGCAAATCCCGGCGAGGGTGTTGTGGTCCATTTCCGGCAGGAATTCGAATTGTCCCCAGGCTTTGGCAACCTCGCTGATCTGGCATTTCCAGCGCCTGGCAACGGGCACGAGAAAGCCAGAAGCAACCACCATCACCCAGCGTCCGATCAATTGCCCGGCGAGCCGTTTGGCAGGGTTATGCGAGGGTTGATTCTCCTTCTTAATTTCCCCTTCCTGCGCACGCATGGCATTGGCAGCCGATGCGATATCCTGCTCCGACACCTGCGCCAACCCCAAGCGGGAGAAGCAAGCAGCCAGCAAACCGAAGGAATGACCCACGGCAGAACGCGGCGCACCGCTGTGGTCGAACAGCCAGGCAGGCGCGCCAACCTGGTTGGCGCGCTGGCTCAATTTTCCACCGGTGCTGATGGTCATCACCTGGCAACCCTGAGCGACCGCCGCTTCGAAAGCCGACAAACTCTCCTCGGTGTTACCGGAATGACTGCTCACGATGACCAACACGTCTCTGCCGTTCGCCCAGGCTGGCAAATCGTAGTCGCGCCAGACGACGACAGGCAGCGGGCATTCATCGCTGATATAGGCAGCCAACAGGTCTGCGCCGATGGCAGAGCCGCCCATGCCGGCGATGACGACTGCTTTTGGTTTGCTGATATGCCCCAGCGACATCTGCATGCCCTGCCGAAAGGCGCCCTCCAGTTGATCCGGTAGTTGCCGGATATGACCATACATATCCAATTGATCGATCTCTTCGAACGCGTGGTATTCACTCAGATCCAACATTTGATTCTCTCCATCTCTCAGGAATATCAGGCATTATTGTAACACCCGATTGGAACAGGTCTGACAACGGCTGGTGCAAGCCGCGATGATGATCTCATTTGCGACAAATGGGGTAAAATAGACTGTATTACCCAATGTCTATCCTGCGCGCCAACGCCTGCGTACGAGCCAGATCTTCCGGCGTGTTGATATTTTCGAATGCCAGGTGCTCAGGATCGAAACGGTCGATGGTATCTTCATCTAGGTAATGTATATCCGCCCAACCCATCCATGAGATCAACCGCATTTTTCCCAACCGAATGGCACGCCGGATCAATGGCTCACAACGCTCACGTCGATAAGCCGCATGCAAGGGTTCCTTACCGCGATGGGTTATGGGCACCACACCATCTGTGGACGTATTCAATAACACCTCGACCTGT
>JABLXM010000102.1 GCA_013177815.1 Anaerolineae bacterium
TCAATCGTGACCATATCATTTGGGTCAACCCGATTCAAGAAAATTCCCGGGATACTTCGGCATGAGCGATTCCTCTGCAATTCGATCTCCCGACCTAAGCAAGTTGAAGTCTTATCTTATCAGTTTGGTCAGTCGAGAAATCGAAGTCAACCCATCAGACCCAGCCAAACGCCGCCAGATGATCACACAATTCCTGGAGCAGGCGTACCTGAGCACCAAGCTGCAATTGCCAAATTCGATTCGTGACCATCTCTTTCATGAGATTCTGGACGAATTGCTTGGTTATGGTCCTTTGCAACCATTGCTCGATGACCCGGAGATTAGCGAAGTGATGGTCAATGGGCACAACCTGGTATTCGTTGAAAAAAAGGGAAAAATCCTTCAAACAAATATCCGGTTCGATAATGATGATCAGGTTCTGCGCATCATCGACCGTATCATATTACCGCTTGGCAGACGCGTCGATGCCGACAGCCCTACTGTGGACGCACGCCTCCCGGATGGCTCGCGCGTTAACGCCATAATTCCACCAGTCGCTATCGATGGACCATCCATCACGATCCGTAAATTCCAAAAAGATAAACTGTCCATTGAGCAATTGATCAACCTTGGCTCGATCACACCCAGTTTTTCAGAACTGGTTCGGGCATGTGTTATCGCCCGCCTGAATATACTGATATCCGGCGGAACTGGCTCCGGTAAAACGACGTTGTTGAATATCCTTTCCAGCTTCATTCCAAGCGATGAACGGATCGTTACCATTGAAGACGCTGCAGAGTTAAAACTTCAACAAATCCACGTCGTTCGTCTGGAGACTAAACCCCCGAATTCCGAGGGGCAAAGTGCTGTCACAATCCGAGACTTGGTTCGGAACTCCCTCCGTATGCGCCCGGATCGCATCGTTGTTGGCGAAGTGCGTGGCGGGGAGGCTTTGGATATGTTGCAAGCCATGAATACCGGACATGATGGCTCCCTGACCACTTTACACGCCAATTCTCCGAGGGATGCCCTTTCCCGTTTGGAAACAATGGTTCTGATGGCAGGTATGGATCTGCCCATCCGTGCAATACGAGAACAGGTTGCCTCCGCCTTGGACCTGGTTATTCAGATAACCCGTATGCGGGACGGCACCCGCAAGGTTACCAATGTCAGTGAGATCTCAGGCATGGAAGGCGACACAGTCACCATGTCCGATCTCTTCAAATTCGAACAGACTGGAATTGGCAAAGAAGGCGCTATTCTGGGAGAACTGAAACCTACCGGGTTGCGTCCGTTATTCTCTCAACGCCTAGAAAATGTCGGCTTCAAACTGAGTCCAGAAGTATTTGGAGCTAACCTCGGTGACATGCTCAATAATCGACGGCGATAGTATAGAATTGAAAGTCAAGTAATCTATTCTTTTGGAATGATACGATGAACAATAGAGATCGATATTTAATTCTTAGAAGTAAAAAGATCGGCTTGATCCTTGCGGACCTGCGCAAGAAGAAATCGGCAACCATCTCCGAATGTGCGCAAGCGATGGGCATAAGCGAAGATCAGTTCAATCAATATGAAGCTGGCGATAATTGCCCAAGTCTTCCAGAATTAGAGGGGTTGGCGTACTTCTTGGATTCGTCGGTTGAAAACCTGTTGGGAAGTGAATTGCTAAAACCTCCCAAAAATTATCTGGATATGCAAACCCGGGAAAAACTTACGGTGATACGCAATAAAAAGATAGCCATACTGCTTATGGCAGCGCGAGAAAAAGCAGGGTTATCATATGAGTCCCTGTCATCAATGACGAATATTCCAAGCATCACCCTGGAAAATTACGAGAGGTGTGAATCTCCAGTCCCTATCAGTGATATTGAGCTATTGTCGAAAGCTTTGTTGGTTCCTCTGGATGCCCTGCTTGACCAAAATAGTGTGATCGGCGCATGGCGTAAACGGGAGGAACTGGAAGGACATGTAGAAGCATTACCGGATGATCTCCTTCAATTTATGAGTCAACCGGTAAATCGTCCTTTTTTGGAACTCGCAAAGAAGTTAAGCGACCTTTCTGTGGAGCGATTGCGCGCCGTGGCTGAGGGTTTACTCGAAATCACTTATTGATCATGATCGAAGATGAACCTCTTTCATTGATCCATTCCGCGGAACGATCATATCGATCGGGCAACTTCCTTGCCGCCGCAGATCAATACAACCTCGCAGTTCAAGCCTATGAAAATAACGGTCAGCCTGAAGTGGCGGCTGAACACAAAAATAATGCCAGTGTGTGTTACTTAAAAGCAGGGCACGCTGACCGCGCATTGAAGATTGCCATTGGCACCGATCTGGTGTTCGAAAATTCAGGCAATGTTCAAAAACAAGCGCTGGCTCTAGGCAATCAGGCTGCAGCCATGCAAGCACTCGGCAAGTTGGACGAAGCAGAATCTCACTATATCGAGTGCGCTCACCTTCTAAGATCGAGTGATGGTCAAGACAAACTATTTGAAGTTTACTCCGAACTTTCCACCGTTCAAATAAAAAGAAGGAAATACTTGCAAGCACTTGCCTCCATGAACTCAGGCTTGGGTTATAAACAACATCTCTCATTACGACAAAGGATTTTAAAATCGTTGTTGCAAATTCCATTCAAGATGCTTAAGGTGGGATGATTGCCTGGTCCAGCCGATGCGGTGAACAACTTGGTGATTCGTGAAGCAACCGATGCCGATTTTCGGGGTATCAATGAACTAATCAATAGTGAGTATTATGTCCACCGCCATCTGGATTGGCGTTCGCCACTGGATTGGCTAGGAAGCAAACCATTCCTGATCGCAGAATGTGATAGCAAAGTCGTTGGCGTGCTCTCATTGCCACCGGATCCCCCGCAAGTCTACTGGCTTAGATTATTCACTGTGGCACAAGGCGTTGACCGGAAATCAGTTTTTCATTCCATGTTAAGGAAAGCCTTGACCGATATTGGCGATCTAGAAACATGTATCATCCCAGCACTGGCATTACATAATTGGTTCGCCAGTCTACTTATCGAAAATGGGTTCCAGACACATCAAGATATCATCGTCCTCGAGTGGACTCTTCAGATACCCAATACGGGACGGGCTATGCCCGGATATTTCATCAGGCAGATGGACGAGTCCGATCTTGGTAACGTTCGCGCGTTGGATAACAGCGCCTTCGAACCGATATGGCGTTTATCGAAGGATGCAATGGCAATGGCGTTCCATCAATCGAACTACGCTACCGTCTGCTGTTTCGAAAATGATCTGGTCGGCTATCAAATAAGCACCGGTACATTTTCAACTACCCACCTAGCCAGGTTGGCTGTCAGCCCAAAATACCAGCGCCGCCATGTTGCCAGATTCATCCTGGGTGATTTGCTGATGCGCATCTCCCACACCAATGTCGACCGTTTGACAGTCAATACACAGAGCACCAACACCGCTTCCCTTGCATTGTACAAATCGATGGGATTTGAACGAACGATGGAAACCTTCCCCGTTTTTCAGTACGTTGTACGAACCCACGAGAACATCAATCCAATTTTAGGGATTTGAGTATAATCCTCACGCCAAGATGTATTTTTTGACGCATACGATTATGGAGTCGAAATGAGTCCTTCAAAAAATGCACAAATTGAACGCAATAAAACAACAGGCAAACCCGTCCTGAGCCGGCGTCAGCAGGAACGTAAACGACGGCACCAAATCAAGACTAGGAACAATATCCTGACCTATGGCGGGATATTCCTTTTTGCATTGATTATGGTCCTGGTTTTATATTTGGCTCTGCCAAATTCGAGCGCTTCTTTGAACGTACAGGCAGTGGAGGTTTCTGATATTGAGCCCCCTTTCATGGCTGATAAAAATAGCGCGGGTGATCCCGCAGCGCCGATACGGATAGAAGCTTTTTCAGATTTCAATTGCAGTCACTGCAAGGAATTCAACGACGATCTCGAAAAACAGATCTTTGATGATTACGTTTCTACCGGAAAAGTCTATTTCACCTATATTTCATTCCCAATTTTAGCGGCATCCTCATCAACCTCCGCCCAGGCAGCCTATTGCGCTGCTGATCAGGGGAAATTCTGGGAGTATAAAGATACGTTGTATATGAATGTTGGCAAAACACCTAACCCATTCAGTACCGCCAACCTTCAAAACTACGCCACGAAATTAGGGTTGAATGTTGCGGATTGGCGTGAATGTTTTGATAATAATAAGTACACCCAGCAACTACAGAGTGATCTTGAATATGGCAAGTCGATTGGGGTCGAGGGTACACCCTCATTCAATGTAAACGGAACTATCGTCTATCGTACCACTTTGTTGACAACCATCGAGCAACTTCTCGCCAGCCTCGAACAATGATGGTGTCAGATCAGGGCAGCGCTATATGAAATAATTCCAGCAGGGCAATTATTAGTGGTGCAATGACAAGTGCCGGCAAAAAATTTGCCACCCGAATGGATTTAATTTCCAAAAGGCTACTGATCGATAGCGCCATCAGGATGATGCCACCAACAGCAACCATTTCATTCATCATCGTTGGAGTTATCACATTCTGTAACTCGCCAGCAAGGAGACTTATACCGCCCTGGTATAAAAATACGGGTATGGCAGACAGGATAACACCCGCCCCCAAGGTTGTGCTGAAAGCCATTGATGCGAAGCCATCCATGATGGATTTGATCGCGAGCAAATTGTAATCCCCCGTCAACCCATCCTGAATCGAGCCCAGTATCGCCATTGGACCCACACAAAACAGCAGCGTGGCGGCCAAGAAACCCCGACCCAGATTATCCCCTGTTGTTGCCCCCTTGATAAATCTGGACTCAAGCGTCTTTCCAATCGAGTGAATACGTTCTTCCAATTGAATCCATTCGCCCAGAAGTCCACCGATTAATATACTAATGACGACCAAAATCATATTTTGGGTGTCCAGGAACATGCTGGTACCATAGGCAAGCGTGATCAATCCCAAACCATGAACGATCGTTTGCCTGGTGCGTTCCGGAATTCTCGATCCAAATAACAAGCCAAAAACTGAACCAAGTATCACCGTGAATACATTTATCAACGTCCCTGTCATATCATTCCTTCGCCATTGTAGGGATTTGCTTTCCAGCTTCAACATTTTCCAATAATTCCAATACAAAGCACAACGATGACAATCGATTTAAGTAACGGATCAATTCCGGGTTGTCAATTGCACCGGTAGACCGTAATTGCACAACCCGTCGTTCAGCCCGTCGAACGATAGATCGAGCTAAGTCGAAGAATGCGCCAGCCTGGCTGTCGCCAGGAACAATAAAGCCCTGAGGAACAATCACATCGGCAGAAAGTTCCGCAATCATGTCCTCTAGCCAATTCACCTTTTCTGAAGTGATGCTATGGAATTGTTCACGGTTTTCGCTGCTTGAGGCAACTTCTGTCATGATCGCGTAAAGATCGCGCTGGACCTGCAGAATGATCTCCCCAAACCTTGACGATCTGGTCATGCTACGTGCAATGCCCAATGCAGCCGATGCCTCATCAATTGCACCCAGGGTTTCAAAACGCTCGTTCGCTTTGGAAAACCTCCCTTTGCCAAGGAGTCCGGTTTTTCCATCATCACCATTACCGGTATAAAAATTCATCCTGTTCTCCATGGTTACTGCTGATTCCGGTATAGAAACCAGAACGCATCATAAGGAAACGCTTCTTTGTAGATTTCCTCCCAAACAAAAGGTCCTGGTGATGTGATCGAGACCAGCAGTCTATCGAGTGCAGCCAGCGAGGCTGGAAATCCATCAACATAATCCTTGCCATAATCCTTGATCAATTCAATAATAACCCGCCACCGAACTGATTGCGAATATTGAGACCCTGCCGAGGAGGGATGTTCCATCAATTCGCGCAAACAATTATGCCAGAGGGTTTGCCGGTTCGAGATCTCCTGGGCGGATTTCCTCCCCCAGTTCGATTTCCATTTTTCGTAGATTTCTGAGATCTGTTGGTTCAATTCGCGGAATTTAATTGCCCGCCGGTATTCCAACTTGATGACAGAAAGCCTTTCCTGGCTCAGGCGAATGCCACCAATGGTTAGTCGTGGCGGCTTCATCGCGGTGTCCAAAATACGCGGGTAAGTGATCGGATAATAGATCTCTTTCGATAATAAGTAACGTTGTAGATCTGGGACTGCAGCTTGCAAGAACATCAGATCAAGTTCCCAGGTTTTCATATCACCACCTCCTGGCAATCGAAGCCTATGGTGCGGTCGTTACTGTTGGTGCGAGCGTCGCCGACTCCGGTCGGCGGGTAGCAAAGAACCACTCCAAATGGGTCGCAAACCGGTCATTCGCATCATACAGCGGACCCATGCGAACACCCAATACTTGATAATCGATGGCGTAATTATATACAGGGTAGTAAAGCGGAATCGCGGGCAGGTCTTCGCTGAAGACTACCTGAAAATTACGGTACAGGCGTGATCTTTCATCCAAGTCCGTGATGATACGAGCCTGTTCCAAATACTCACTTGCGATACGATTATTCCACTGAGAATAATTTTGCCCACCGCTCGCTTGCGCTTGATCCCAAAATGGGTAGGGGTCGGGATCCGGGGAGCGCGAGAGATTGATATCAATCAGGGCAGCATCATAATCCTTCTCGACCAGCCGTTCGTTTACCAATACATCATATGGTAAAGGTTCCAAATTGACACCCACTCCGAGGGCGCGCCAATTCTTCTGGATTTCTTCTGCAACTGCCTGGTGAGTGATATCATCGGGGTAGATCAGTGAAAATTCAAGCTGGATATCGTCTTTTACCCGAATACCCGATTCATCCCCCGTAATTGCAAAACCCTCATTCGATAATTTTTTGATTGCTTTTTCCGGATCAAATTCAATTTCCGGGGTGCCGTCATAATAAGCCCAGGTGCCAGGAAAAACAACGCCATTCGCCAGGATCGCCTGACCATCAAGATAATTATCGATGATATATTGGCGATTCAACCCCTGCATGAGCGCCTTGCGCAGTTCAACATCCTGAAAAAATTCCTTTTCAGGATGATCAAGATTAAAAAGGATGATCGATAATGTTGGCTGCCTGCCTGAGTACAACGACAGGTCAGGCTCCGCCAACACATCCTTGAGAATCTCGTCGCCGACATGCGAGATACCCAGGACTTCGCCATCCCTGTAAGCGTTCAAAGCCGATGCTTCGTCAGGATAATAACGAAAGATGATCTGATCAATGAATGGTGGCGAGAGGTAGAAGTCATTGAAGGCTTTCAGGATAATACCTGTTAGCTTCCCATCTTCGATCAACAATTGATCAAACTGGTATGGTCCACTCCCTATCGGTTGGAGATTGACCGGCGAGTCTACCATCTCATCGTAACTCATCCCTGCAAAGACGTGGCTGGGCAGGATACCAAAAGTCAGGTAATCCAAAAACGGTGCAAACGGTTCCGGCAATCGAAATTGGATAGTGGTACTACTGAGTGGTATCACCTCGATCTCAGACCAGAATGCCTTGAGGTCATCCGGCACGATCGATCCAGGATCCTTGATCATCTCAATCGTGAAAGCAACATCCTCCGCCGTGACCGGTTGTCCATCATGGAATTTCGCGTTCGACCGCAGAGAAAAATTGTAAACAGTGCCATCTTTAGAGATGCCCCAGGAATCAGCCAGGTCCGGCTGTGAGACACCGCGGCTGTCAAACTTGATCAAGCCGCTAAACACGAACCGATTCACATCACGGTCAACCGAATTATAGTAATCCAGAACCGGGTTCAAACGTTGCAGCTCGCCGATCAACGCCTCGGAATAGACCCCTCCCCTGGAGGGGGTTGGACCGACTGTAGTGGTGATGTTAGGCTGTTCTGCCAGTAAGAGCACGCCAACCACCAGTCCGGTCAGAAAAATGATGATTAATTGCCAACGAAATTTTTTCATATGATTAGATTATAACGAAAAAGGGCGCTCTTCTGCGCATGAGCCGCCCTTTGATTTAAACGATTAGAATTATCTCGTCTATACCCGACTGGCAATCACCGTCAGGATAGTCAAGGTGAAAAATAGCACGGATAACCCGATGGTAATCCAGAACAGAGTTCGCTCTATTCCTCTGCGCGCCGTAAATACACTGCCCGAATCAGAGCCGGTCAATCCACCCAGACCAATACCCTTGTTTTGCAGGATGACACTCGCGATCAGCGCGATAGACGTTATAATCAAGGCAATATCAAAATATTCTTGAAGAGACACTTCAAACCTCCTGGAATATACAAACAATGATTATAACCGGAGATAACATTATTAGTCAACCCGGAAAGCCAAACAACGAAATTGTTGTCAATCTACATATGCACACCGCATATTCCGACGGGAGCGGCTCGCATGACCAAATTGCAGACGCAGCAATTGAAACCGGTTTAGACGCCGTCATCATCACTGACCATAACGTCCTGGTCACCGGCAAAGAAGGTTATCGAGAGAAAAACGGTCGTAAGGTCTTGGTACTGATTGGTCAGGAAATCCACGATCAAGCACGCAAGCCGCAGAAGAATCACATGTTGGTATTTGGCGCCGAAAAAGACCTCGCGCCACTGGCGTCTTCCACTCAACAGTTAATAAATCAGGTGCGTGCCGCAGGTGGATTATCATTCATAGCGCACCCTTACGACCCCGCGCTGCCCACCTTCAACGAAGATGACATATCATGGGTAGATTGGTCCGTCTCAGGCTATACCGGCATCGAATTGTGGAACGCATTTAGTGAACTAAAGATGGTGGTTCATAATAAATTAGAGGGGCTTTTCTTCGCCCTCTTTCCTCAATTGATCGCTCACGGTCCGGCTCAACAAGTACTGGCGATCTGGGACGATTTGCTTAAACAAGGTCGCAAGATCGTCGCGATAGGCGGATCGGATGCCCACGCTCTACCCATGAGCCTTGGTCCAATCCACCGAACGATTTTCCCATATGCATTCCATTTCCAAACAGTGAACACGCATATCCTTCTCCCCCAAGGATTAACGGGGAACATCGATACAGACAAAAAAATGATCTATACTGCGCTTTCAAACGGTCATGCTTTCGTTGGCTACGACCTGCCACAATCAACTCGTGGCTTTCGATTCACCGCCCAGACAAAGGAGCAGCATGGCGTGATGGGGGACACGCTATCCTTAGATGGTGGCAGCGTCACTTTTCAAATAAGCCTGCCGGTGCCATGTGAATGTAAACTCGTCCACGCGGGAGGAGATACCATTATATGCAAAGGAAATAATCAAAATTTCACGCATATTACGAGCGTACCCGGGGCTTATCGGGTAGAATGCAGGGTTGATTACCTGGGTAAACAACGCGGGTGGATCTTCAGTAATCCCATATATATCAGCTAGACCCTTTATTCATGATCCGCAACAACGTCACGAGGTTATTGGAATCAAAAGGTATCCCATATCAAGCGCTGGAGGTGCCAGTTAAAAAGCTTGGCGCTATGGAAATAGCTGCCCTGCTTGCTGTACCTTTCGATCAGGTCTATAAAACGATCGTGGTCAAACGCATCTCAGGAAAACCCATCCTGGCAGTCGTGCCAGGTTCCAATGCAGTCGATCTAAAGTTGCTCGCCGGATTATTGGAGGAGAAAAAAATCATTCTCTCCAGTCAGGATGAAGCTGAGCAGATCACCGCGTTAAAAGTGGGCGGAATTTCGCCTTTGGCGCTGATAAATAAAGGCTTTAGCGTTATTATCGACGCACACTGTCACGCTCATTCCGAGATCATCATTTCCGGTGGTCAACGCGGATTGATGATCCAGCTTGCCCCAACCAATCTCATCCGATTGACGACCGCCCGAACGGGAACGATCAGCCGCCCCAAAACGTGATCCTCAACCTTTGACGACGATCAAGGGCACCAGCCTGGCGACCGGTTTCGCCAATCCCACCCCCTCAACACATTCGATCACCTTATCTACATCTTTATATGCTTCGGGCGCCTCTTCTGCCAAACCACGCATCGACTGCGCCCGAACAGTGATGCCTTTATGTGTCATGCGTTTCAGCAGCGCATCTACAGCAATATCACGCTTAGCCGCGCTACGGCTCATAAGTCTCCCGGCGCCATGACAACAGGAACCAAAGGAGCGCTCCATGGCACCCTGAGCTCCCGTTAATACCCAGGAAGCGGAACCCATACTGCCGGGCACAAAGACCGGCTGCCCCGTTTGGCTGTACTCTTCCGGCATTTGGGCTGACCCTGGCGCGAAAGCCCTGGTTGCGCCCTTACGGTGAACACATACTTTCTTTTCTTTGCCAGCCACCATATGGGTTTCGATCTTGCCAACATTATGAGCAACGTCATAGACCTGATGAAAGAATGGATTTTTTACGTGACCAGCCAGCACGCTTTCGCTGGCTTGCCTGGCTTGATGCGCCAGGATCTGCCGGTTGCAAAAAGCGAAATTCGCCGCCGCGGTCATCGCTGCAAGGTAACCCTGCCCATCTGATGAATCAAGGCTGGCATAGACCAATTCGCGATCCGGTATCCGCAAGCCATGCCAGTTCACAACATCCTGAAAGGCGCGGACGTAATCCGTACATATCTGATGCCCAAAGCCCCTTGAACCGCAATGGATCTGAATTACGAGACAACCCTCCACCAAACCCATGATAGCAGCCCCATCCAGATCATAGACTTTATCAATGATATCAACTTCAAGAAAATGGTTGCCAGACCCAAGCGTTCCCAACTGGGTCCTCCCACGCTGGAAAGCTCGCTGTGAGATACTGGTCGGATCGGCACCGTGAATGCAGCCATTCTCCTCGGTACGACGGAGGTCCTGCACCGTTGCCATACCGTTCTTTTGCGCCCATCTGGCTCCCTCCAGACAAACTTGCGCCAGGTCCTTTTCGCTCAATCGTATCTCGCTATCCGAAGCAACCCCGCTGGGGCAGGCATGATCAAGGGCAAACGCCCACTCTTCTAGTACGCCAGTCACTTCTTCCGCATATATGTTGGATGCCAGCAACCGGACACCGCAATTGATATCGTAGCCAATTCCACCAGGCGAGATCACCCCTCCAGGATATTCTGTCGCAGCCACGCCACCGATGGGAAAACCATGCCCCTGGTGCATATCCGGCATCACCACGACCTCGCCGACAATCCCCGGCAAAGCAGTGACATTCATCGCCTGCTGGATACTACGATCATCTTTAGCCAATTCAAGCATCTCCAGGGAAGCAAAAAGCCGCACCGGCGCTTTCATGACCGGGTCAGTTCCCACAGGAATGATCCATTCATATTCATCTACCCGCTGGAATTGCTCTATGTCGAACATCACATCCGCCAATCCTTATTCATACATCGAAAACGATCTCTGTCACCAATTCGCCTGAAATTTGTCTCACTGCCAGGTTATGATAAGTCACCGCCTTG
>JABLXM010000103.1 GCA_013177815.1 Anaerolineae bacterium
CGACTTTAGTGGCTTACGGCTTTTCGCGCTTTCGCATTCCGGGTATCGATATTCTCTTCTTGGTGCTCATTGCGACCATCATCCTGCCGCGCCAAGTGACGCTGATCCCGACGTATATCTTCTTCCGCGCCATCGGCTGGGGCGGCACATGGTGGCCGCTCATCATTCCGCACTTTTTCTCCAATGCTTATAACGTCTTCCTGCTGCGCCAGTACTTCCGTGGCATCCCGCGCGACCTGGACGAGGCAGCCATGATCGATGGCGCCACGCCGCTGCAGACGCTTTTACATGTCATCCTGCCGCAATCCTACCCGGTGATCACCGCGGTTGGACTGTTCCACTTCTTTTTCGCTTGGAACGATTTCTTCGAACCGTTGATTTACCTGCAGGGCAAAGAGGATCTGTATACCATTTCGATCGGTATGACCCAGTTCGCCAATATTTTCAACACCCAACCGGGGTTGGCGACGGCAGCTTCGATGATGGCGCTGGCGCTGCCGGTGCTGATGTTCTTCCTGGCGCAGCGCGCCTTCATGCAAGGCATCGTCATCACTGGTATCGAAAAATGATCCGAAAGTGGTCGGCGGCATCGACCTGGCTGTCAATATTGCTCCTCATACTCACTGGCTGCGGCGTTGGCGCGCCAGTCATCACCCAGGCGCCAATGCCGATGGCGCTGCCCAGCCAAACCGCTACCCCCACGGCGACCCCGCTGCCAACCTTCACCCCGCTGCCCACACAAGCCGCCGCCGGCTTGTATGTTGACCTTTCTGCGCCGGCTGGCGGGATCAGCCCGCTGGTTTACGGCTCCAATTACGGTCCGTTGCTGTTCGTCCCGCTGCAAATGCGACCCTTTGTCGAGGATGCGCGCCTGACGGTGCTGCGATATCCAGGAGGCAACTGGGGGGAGGGCAGCGACATGGATGAATGGAACCTCGACCAGTTCATCGCGACTGCGCGACAATTCGGCGCCGAAGCCAACATCCATGTGCGCTTGCGCGGCGGGACGGCGGAACAGGCGGCGGAATGGGTGCGCCTGTTGAACATCGAGAAAGGCTACAACATCCGCTTCTGGACCATCGGCAACGAACCCAACCTGGTGGGGGAGGAATACCCGGTGGAACAATTCAACCGCGAGTGGCGCCAGTGGGCAGAAGCCATGCGTGCAGTGGACCCTACCATCCTGCTGATCGGACCGGAGACCAACCAGTTCTTCGCCAACCCCGGCAACACTTACGAGCAATCCTTCACGGATTGGGTGATCGAGTTCCTGAAAGTCAATGGCGACCTGGTGGATATCGTATCGTTCCACCGCTATCCCTTCCCAAAGTCGGCGCATTCCGGACCGCCCACGCCGGAGAAACTGCTTGCCAATTCCGAGGAGTGGGATGCCTTGATCCCCGCCATGCGGGCGCTGGTGCGCCAGTACGCTGGGCGTGATCTGCCGATCGCGGTGACCGAAGCCAACTCCAACTGGATGGGCGGCAACAACGGCGAAACCACGCCGGATTCACACGCCAACGCCATCTGGTGGGGCGATTCGCTTGGTCGCATGATCCGCCAGGGCACTTACATGGTGAACCAATTCGCCATCATCGGCGATTGGGGACTGATGGACAACTACGAACCTTACCCGATCTATTACGTTTACATGATGTACAAGCATTTTGGCGTGGAACGGTTGCAAGCGGCATCTGATCTCCCGGACGTGTCGATCTTTGCCGCCCGCCGGACAGATGGCATACCGACGGTGTTGGTGGTCAACCGCGCCAGCCAGGCGCGCACAGCCACGCTGACGCTCGCGCACGGCGAGACGCCCAACCGGGCGGAGACCTGGTTGTTCGACCGGGAGCACGCGGCGGTATCCATGCCGCCGGTGCAGTTGGATACGGTCAACCGCTTGGAATTCCCGCCGCAGTCGATGACTTTGTTCGTGTTGTGCAATTGTGGCATCCACCCATAAGACCGGGTTTTGTAGTCAATAAAATTACATCGAGGATATATGCAATACGGTTACTTTGACGACGAACAACGCGAATATGTGATCGAACGACCGGACACCCCGCTGCCGTGGATCAATTACCTGGGCAGCGAATCGTTCTTCGGGTTGATCTCCAACACCGCCGGGGGCTATGCGTTCTACCGCGACGCCCGCCTGCGCCGGTTGACGCGTTATCGCTATAACAATGCCCCGCTGGATGCCAGCGGGCGTATGCTGTACCTGAGGGATGATCAGGCGTCCACCGACTTGGCGCCGGTCTACTGGGCGCCAGCCTGGCAGCCTGTCCGGCGCGACCTGGACTCATACGAATGCCGCCACGGTATGGGCTATTCCATCTTTCGCTCACAATTCGCCGGGATCGAAGCCCGCCTGTGCTGTTTCGTCCCCCTGGGCGAGACGCTCGAGGTGTGGCAGTTGACCTTGGTGAACCACCGCCAGGCGGCAGCCAGCCTTTCGCTGTTCGCGGCGGTTGAATTTTGCCTTTGGGACGCGCTGGAAGATGCCATCAACTTCCAGCGTAATTATTCCGTTGGCGAGGTTGAGGTGGCGGGTGATGTCATCTATCATAAGAGCGAGTACCGTGAGCGGCGCAACCACTTCGCTTACCTGGCGTGTTCGCATCCGGTGAATGGTTTCGATACCAGCCGCGAGGCGTTCCTGGGTGCGTACAGCGGTTGGGATGCACCGCTCGCCGTTGCTCGCGGTGGCTGTTCCAATTCGCTGGCAATTGGCTGGCAGCCGATCGGAGCGCAGCACCTGCGGGTGCAGCTCAACCCGGACGCCGAAAAGACCATCACTTTCCTGCTGGGATATCATGAAAACCAGACCGCAGAGAAGTTCGACCCGCCAGGCTCGCAAACCATCAACAAACGCTCCCTGCAGCCGGTGTTGGCGCGTTACCGCGACCCGGCGGAGGTGGTGCGGGCGTTCCAGGCGCTGCGCGCCCATTGGGATGACTTGCTGGGCACCCTGCGGGTGGATACACCGGATGAACACACCAACCGCATGGTGAACATCTGGAATGCCTACCAGGCGATGGTGACCTTCAACCTCTCGCGCTCGGCATCCTATTTTGAATCCGGCATCGGGCGCGGCATGGGTTTCCGCGATTCCAACCAGGATCTGTTAGGCTTCGTGCACCTGGTGCCGCACCGGGCGCGCGAACGCTTGCTAGACCTGGCAACCACCCAGATGAGCGATGGCGGCGCCTACCACCAGTACCAGCCGTTGACCAAACGCGGCAACCATGATATCGGCAGCAACTTCAATGATGACCCCTTGTGGCTGGTGCTCTCCACGGCTGCCTATCTCAAGGAAACCGGCGATTGGAGCGTCCTGGATGAGCTGGCGCCCTATGACAACACGCCCGGCACCGAGCAGCCGCTTTACGATCACCTAAAGCGTTCACTGCGATACACGCTGGAGCGCTTGGGACCGCACGGTTTGCCGTTGATCGGTCGGGCGGATTGGAATGACTGCCTCAACCTCAACAGTTTTTCCACCACCCCGGGTCAATCCTTCCAGACCACCGTCAACAAGGATGGCAAGGTCGCCGAGAGCGTCTTCATCGCCGGGATGTTCATCCTGGCTGCCGGCGAGATGCTCGCGATGAGCGAACGGCGCGGCGACCAGCCGGAAACCGCGCTGCTGCGGAACGCGATAGGGGAGATGGAAGCGGCGGTGTGGGCAGCCGGGTGGGATGGCGCATGGTTCCGGCGGGCGTACGATGATTCCGGCGATCCGGTTGGTTCCGGCGTTTGCACGGAGGGACAGATCTACATCGAGCCGCAGGGGATGTGCGTCATGGCTGGCTTGGGGGTGGCGGATGGGCGCGCGCGCCAGGCGTTGGACGCAGTGGCTGCCCGGCTGGCGACCCCTCACGGCATTATGCTGCACCAGCCGGCTTATACCCAATACTACCCTCACCTGGGCGAGATATCCTCCTACCCACCCGGGTACAAGGAGAACGGCGGCGTCTTCTGCCACACCAACCCCTGGATCATGATCGCCGAAGCGATCTTGGGCGATGGCGACCGCGCCCATAATTACTACCTGCGCATTAACCCCTCCAGGCGGGAGGCGCTCGGCGAGGTTCATCGCTGCGAGCCGTATGTCTATGCCCAGATGATCGCCGGGCGCGACGCGCCCACCCACGGCGAAGCCAAGAACTCCTGGCTGACCGGCACCGCGGCGTGGAACTATGTCGCCATCACGCAGTGGATCCTGGGCATTCGCCCGACCTATGACGGGCTGATCGTCGCGCCGGTCATCCCGGCGAAGTGGCAGGGCTTCAAGGTCGAGCGAACATTCCGGGGTGTGCGCTTTCATATAGAGGTCATACGCGAAGGCAGCGGCAATCAGGTATCATTGGAGGTGGATGGCAAGCCCGTGTCGGGGTCGTTCATTGCCATGCCGGTGCGGCGAGTCGACCAGGTGCACGTCACTGCCCGCATTGGGTCGTCATGAACACGCTCGCAGATATCCGCAACATGGTCCTGATCTGGTTGGGATGGGCGGTTGCGCTTTCGCTCTTCCAGTTCTGGGTGGCATAAGGCAGGTGGCACATATGCAGTACGGTCATTTCGACGACCAACAGCGGGAGTACGTCATCACCCGTCCGGATACGCCGCAATCCTGGAGCAACTACCTCGGTTCGACCGAGTATGGTGCCATCATCACCAACAACGCCGGCGGGTATGGCTTCTACCGTTCGGGCGCGCGCGGTCGCTTCCTGCGGCTGCGTTTCAATGCCGTCCCGCTGGACCAGCCCGGGTGCTATATCTACCTGCGCGATCACGACAATGGTGACTACTGGTCGGCATCCTGGCAGCCGGTCGGCAAGCCGCTGGCGCACTATCGTTCGGAATGCCGGCACGGCACCGCTTACACCATCATCACCTCGGAGTACGACGGCATCGAAAGCCAGGTGACTTATTTCGTCCCGCTGGGACAGGCATTCGAGTACTGGCGGGTCAGGGTTACCAACAACAGCGGCGAGCAGCGCTGTTTGGGGCTGTTCACCTACTGTGAGTTCACCAACCAGTGGGATACGCAGCAGGATCAGGTCAACCTGCAATACTCGCTGTTCATCGTGCGCGGGGATATGAGCGAGGATGGCTTGCTGCGCATCGCCATCCAGGATAACCTGACGCCTGATAGCGGCGAGGATTTGATCCACGACAACGCCCGGCACACCTGGATGGGGTTGGCTGGCGCGCCGGTGAGCGGCTTCGATACCAGCCGCGAAGCCTTCCTGGGCGCGTACCGCGGCTATCACAATCCGCTGGCGGTGGAGATGGGGCGTTGCAGCGGCAGCCGCGCTTTCGGCGATAACGCCTGCGGCAGCCTGCAAAGTGACCTGACGCTGCAACCGGGCGAGAGCCGCGAGCTGCTGGTGCTGATGGGCATCGGTGATGCGCGCACGGTGGGCAAGCGCACCTTTGTCGAGTACGCTTCGCCGGCGCGCGCCGAGCGGGAGCTGCAAGCACTGAAACGGCACTGGCACGGGCAGCTTGGCAGCCTGGTGGTGGAAACGCCCGACGAGGAGTTCAACCACACCCTGAACGTATGGGGGCTGTACAACTGCCTGATCACTTTCGCCTGGTCGCGCGCCGCCAGCCTGGTCTACAACGGGGAACGCGATGGGCTGGGCTTTCGCGATACGGTGCAGGATATTTTGGGCGTGGTGGCAGCCGCGCCGGATGAAGCGCGCGAGCGGCTGGCGTTGATGCTGACCGGGCAGTGCTCGCACGGCGGCGCCATGCCGGTGGTGCGACCCTTCGAACATCAGCCCGGCAGCGAACCACTGCCGCCGGAGGAGGAACTGCGCTCGGATGACTGCCTGTGGTTCTTCAACACGGTGCCCGCCTACGTCAACGAGACCGGCGATCTGGCGTTCTACCGGCGGGTGCTGCCTATGCCGACCAGGGCGAGGACAGCGTGGTGGGTCACCTGCGGCGGGCGTTGGAGTTCAACCTGGCGCGCCGTGGGGCGCACGGTTTGCCGTGCGGGCTGGCGGCGGACTGGAACGACTGCCTGCGGCTTGGCTACCACGGCGAGAGCCTGTTCGTCGCGTTCCAACTGCGCTACGGGCTGACCACCTACGCCGCCATCGCGGAGCGGTTGGGCATGCCGGCGGAGGCAGCCTGGGCGCTGACTGAACGCGATCAGGTGGATGCCAGCATCCAGGCGGTCGGCTGGGATGGCGACTGGTTCATTTGGGCGATCGGCGAGGATGGCACAGTCTACGGCAGCCGCCAGGCTGCCGAGGGGCAGGTCTACCTCAACACCCAGGTTTGGTCGGTCATCAGCGGCGCGGCGACGCCCGTACAAGCCGGGCGCAGCCTGCGGGCGGTGCGCGAGCGCCTGGCGACGCCCTACGGTTTGATGCTGTGTGCGCCGCCCTTCCACCACACGCCGGTGGACGTGATGCGGGCGGTGGTCTTCAACCCGGGCATCAAGGAGAACGCCGGCATCTTCAACCACACCCAGGGTTGGGCGGTGATGGCTGCCTGCTTGCAGGGCGATGGTGACCTGGCGTACGACTGGTATCGCGCCTTCATGCCGGCGGCTTACAACCAGCGGGCGGAGGTGCGTCAGTGCGAGCCGTACGTCCAGGCGCAGACCACGTATTCAACCTATTCGCCGCGCGCCGGCAACGCGCGCACCTCCTGGCTGACCGGGGCAGCCGCCTGGGCTTACGTCAGCGCCACTCAGTACATCCTGGGGATTCGCCCGGAGCTGGACGGTTTGCGGGTGACGCCCTGCTTGCCCGCCGCCTGGTCCGGCTTTAGGGCGGAACGGCGCTTCCGGGGTGTGCGTTACATCATCACGGTGGAACGTGCGGGAGGGGGGCAGGCGGCAGGCATGTGGGTGGATGGGGCGCCGGTGACGGGGACGCTGGCGCCGCTGCCGCCGGCGGGGGCAAGCGAGATCAACGTGCTGGTGCGCCTGGGGTGATTTGACTCGTTGTGTGGGTGCTTACACCTATCCCGAACAGGAGAGCGGTGGAACACCCATGCATTTTGTTCCATTTGCGTTCCACCCGAATTCCACATGGCTGCGGTGATCACACCCACAGCAACGTCAGCCCAACCGCCAGCAGCGCCAGCGCGGCGAGCAGCAGCAGCCCACCCGCCAGCGCCAAGACGCGCCCTGCCAGCACCTGGCGACCGTGTTGGCGGTGGAAGTCGCTGCCCAGCGCCATTTCCGCCTGGTTCTCAGGCTCAACGCCCTGCACGCGGTACCACCAGGCGCGCCGGCAGTACTGGAAGGCGCCCAGTTCAGAGGCTCGGATGGTCCGCATGGGCGCCCTGGTTCAACTGGTCGCTGGTCTGTTGGATGGCTTGCATCAGGCGTTGCTCGCGCAGCGCCAGCGTCAGGTCGGCGCGGGTGCGCTCGACGATGCCGCGCACCATGTCGGTCTGCCGGCGCAAGCCGTTGGTGATGGCGTCGGGGTAGTCGACCGTCACCAGCAGCGAATAGATCTCGTCCATAACGCCCAGCAGGCGCTCGGCTTCGTTCGAATAACCCTGGCGCAGGATATCCAGGCAGCGCCGGCGCAGTTCACCGCTGACCTCCGCCAGCCCGTTGAGGTAGGTGGCGGTGTGGACGCCCAGGTCTGCCGGCAGGGGCATTTCTTGATCGCGCACCAAGGCAAGCGTCAGTGAGGCTTCGACGAATTCCTTGATGGCGTCCTGGGTGTAGCCGGCGTGGAACAGGTCCGGGTAGGCTGACAATCCATCCTTGAGCGCGGCTGCCAGGCGGGCGGCTTCGCCCAGGTGCTCCTGCGCCAGCGGATATTCGCCGCGGTGAATGGCGCGGATGGCGTTGGCGGCGTGGCGGGTGAGCTGGCGCGATTGCACCAGCGCCTGGTCGCGCGCTTTGGTGCGGGCTTCGAAATCCGCATGAACCTGGTCGGAGAGGGAGGCGATCGCGTCGGTGCCGTTCATCCTGCGGGCGGCTCCGGTGGGGGTGGCTCGAACGGGGGTTGATCGGGCGGGTGGATGCTGCGGAACAGGTCGTTCGCCAGACTGGATTCGTGCGGCAGGCTGATCTCGCCATAGGCGGCTTCGTAACGGGCGATGTTATCGCTCAACGCGCGCAGAAAGAGTTTGGCGCCAATGGGCGACATCAGGATGCGGTTGTTGATGCGCAAGCTGCCGCTGCCCGGCAGCAGGGCGGCGTAGTCGAAGACGATTTCCACCGGCGAATGGCTGATGCGCACCAGGTTGGCATAGACCGGCTGCAAATCTGCCGGCAGCTCCAGCTTCGGCTGCGGCGGTCTTTGGGGCGGGTTGGACATGGCGCGCGCTCCCTAGAAGGGGATCTCCTCTTCGCCGCCGGCGGGCATCTCGCCATCCTCGCCCATACCGCCGCCTTCACCCTTGCTGCTCAGGAAGCGTACCGTGCTGGCGGTGACCTCAAAACTGGCGCGGGTGTTGCCTTCTTTGTCGGTCCACAGGCGCGGACCGCCGCTGGCGGGGTCGGGCTGCAACCTGCCCTCCACCAGCACTTTGCTGCCTTTGTGCAGATACTGGCTGACGGTTTCTGCCTGCTTGCCCCAGACCGAGACGCGGAACCAGATGGTCTCTTTGACCATTTCACCGTCGGAGCCTTTGTAGTTGCGGTTGCTGGCGACGTTGAGGGTGGTGACCGCCTGACCGCTGGGAATGTAGCGCAGTTCGGGGTCCCTGCCGAGGTTGCCGATGAGTATGATGGTGTGGTACATGTGAGAATCCTCCTGAAAATATCGGTAGATGCTTGGTGTTGAGTTGATTGTACACGAAATGCAGAGGATGGGAGTAGTGGGGGGAAGTTCAGTCCTTTGTTGGTGGTGTCCTTTCCGGGCGAGCGTGGTGGTGGGTAGCGAGGTTGTTTTTTCATACAGATATTGCCGGACGGCAGGTGGGATGGCAGGTATTCGTTTCACCAGGTGCCGGTATTAAGGAACGAATGAAACGAATGGGGTGGGCGGTGGACAACGGATGGCGAGTCGTTGTTCCACAAAGAGCGCGCAGAGAACGCGGAAGTCAAAAAAACCGTTTCAGCAGGTCAAGGACGCGGGATTCGTTTCGATTGGATGTTAAGAAGTGAAAATGCGGGTTTGAAAAACGAACGGCGTCGGCGGTATTTTCCCGGATGAAAATTAAACAATATGTGGGGTCGAATGAGAACGAAACCGGACAGGCGAGCGGGAGTATGAGAATGGTAAAGAACCGATTATATTATAGGACATAAATTCTATTTTGTCAAGAGGGAAATTTGGGTGGTTAATGCTCGAAATACAGCGGAGGCACCGCCTGGCGGTGATATTATCTATTGGGATACGGAAAACGCGGAAGGCACAGAGGGGATTGTTGGGTAGAGCGAAGCGATACCCAACCTACAGCTATTGTTGAAAATTAACTATTAGACCGTTTCATTCACAAAGTTGAATGACCCACTTCGCGAGCCGCCGCAGGCGGCATGGCGATCTCAAGAAGGCATGACCACAGACGACGGACGGCTGACGGCTGATGCTGGCGGCGAGGAGGTCACGGACGCTGAGATGGCGGGAGGCGTTCGCCTGGAGGGGTTCGCGGAAGCAGGGGCTTTCTCCTTTAGATCGCTTCGCTGCGCCCGCGAAGTTGTTCTTTGAAGAGATCGCGTCGTCGCTATGCTCCTTGCGAAGTAGAGCACGAGACTTCGCGGGGTAAAACGAGTCCCATCACGATCACAGTATGCCGGGTGATAGTTAAGGGATGATCACGCCGTCCAGTTCACCGCTCAAACCGGGCAGGCGGTAGGTCTCGCAGCTATCCGGCGCGATCAGGAATATCTCTCCATCGGGGTGTTCCGGTGTGATCAGGCTCACGCCCAGCAGGTGGCTCTCCTTTTCCCAGGCGATGCCGTTGATGGCTGTGGCGGGGCTATCCAGCACCAGGCGCGCCGAGCTGCCATCCATGCCCTTGATATACAGGCTGGCGTTGTCACTGGCGCGATAGGCGATCCACCTGCCATCCGGCGAGACAGCCGGCAGCGGCGCTTTGCGGGAGGAGTTTTCCAGGACGAACAGGTCGCGGGTGTCGCCGCCGGCGACGTTCACCGCACGCAGCAGGAAGCCATCGCCACCCGAACCGGGGATGGCATAGAACAGGGTGGAGCCATCCGGCGACCAGCCCGCAATCGACTCGTACCCCAGGTTGGAGAGCTGTTGCGGTGCGTTGCTATCGCTGCCGACCACGAAGATGCCGTACAAATCGCCATAATTGACGACCGCGATGCTGCGCCCATCCGGCGACCAGTGCGGGTCGTGACCAAAGGCGCCGGTGATGAGCGAGGACGCGCCGCTGAACAGGTCCACGAACGCGATGCCTTCGGTGGTGACGTACGCCAGGCGGGAGGCATCCCAACTGAGCGCTGCGCGGGCGCTGCCCGGCGCGATGATGCGCTGCTGGCTGCCATCCATGCCGGCAAGGACGATCTGGAGTTGGGGGTTCATCTGGGTGATGACGACAGAGCCATCCAGACCCGCCGGCAGCGTGGGCACCGTCGCGATGGTGTTAGCATCCCAGCACAGGTCGGCATCGGCAGCAGCGGGGGTGAATTCCCGCGCCGCCCCGGGCTGCCACATGACCTGCCATTCCTCGGTGGGGCTGGCGGAGAGGGGATTGGTGAACAGGAGTTTTAGCCGACCGGTGGGAAGTTCGCTGTAAGCCAGGCTGGTGCTGAACACGCCCTGCCAGCCACCACCACCGCCGCCAACCGCCTGGTAGCCCTCGATTTGAACGCTCATGCCGCTCAGGTCGACGCCTGGATCGACGCGGAAGGAATAGCCGTTACGCGAATCCGCGGTGATGGAGAGCAGGCGAACGGGGTAGCCGGCGAGTTGGAAATCCTGATTCACTTCCCACACCTGCCCGGCAACGGGGTTCGCGCCCACATCCACGGTGATGCGGGCAGAAGCCTGCGGATCGACCTGCGAGATCACCACCCCGGAAAAACCGATCGTCAATGGGAATTTGACCCCGGTGCCCTTAATCTGCATCACCCAGGAACTGCCGCCCTGGTTCATGTTGGGATCATCCAAAGGTTGCACGTCGCTGGGGAAGGCGTAACTCACCTTATTGCCATCTGCATCGCGAATGACCGCGGCGCCGGTGACCTGCAGCCAGCTTCCCTCAGGAATATGGGGGCGGACGAAGCCCAGCAGGATGTAACCATCCGCGGTTTCGATGACCTTTTCCACAGTGACCGAAGCCTGTGGGGGCGCTTGGGTGGGCGCTATGGGCGTTGCCATGCCCACACCGGGTGGGCTGACCGTCGGTGCGAGCGTGACATATGGCGTCACATCGATGACCGGCAGGACGGTGAGTTCCGGCGGCGCGGCAATGAAGCGCAGCGGCAGCTCCCAATCGGTGGGCACCGCACCGGGCAGAGTGTTGAAGATACAGGGGATGACCAGGGTGGCTTCGTCGATGTTGGTGGGGATAGGGGCGGTGACAGCCGCTTTCGAGCCATCCGGCAAGCGCAGGTAGTGATAATCCATACATCCCGTAACAGCTTCGCCTTTGGGGTAGGCGGACAGGGGGACGCCGGAGATGCCGAAGTCGATCCTGGTATCCACCCCGGTCAACACCGCCTGGTTGACGGATACGGTAATGCCATCACGGGTGACGCTGACCGGCTCGGCAAGCATACGGATGGGGCTGGATTGATCCACGATGCCTACGCCCGGAATATAGCCGAAGAATTGAAGCATGGCGGCATAGACGCGTTGCGGACCGATTACCAGGGTGATGACCAGGAAAAACGCCAGGATGGCAAGGGCGATTGCCCCTGCCGGTCGCAACCTGAGCGCAGGGCGGGGGCGGTGCGGTTTCGCCTGCGCGCGCTGCAACAGGTCGCCATATAGCCGGTCGACGAATTCCGTCCGAATTGGCGGCACCCCATAGGACTGGCGAAGCGCGGTTTCGAATTGCGGGGTGATCTTCAGGTCATTCATTTACTGCCTCCAGTTGGCTTTGCAAGCGCGCCAACAGACGATAGATCGCTTTTTTGATTGCGCCTTCATTGCGGTGAAGGATGCGACCGATCTGAACGTAACTCATCTCCGCCAGGAAGCGCAGCCGCAGCATTTCTTGTTCTTCTTCGGTCAGGTTTCGTATCGACTTCGAAAGAGCCAGCGCTTGTTCCGACCGGATCACGCTGGACAGTGGATCGTCTTCCGCCGGGATATCTGCTGGTTCGTGCAGCGTTTCCCGCTGCTTGTTTTTGCGAAAATGGTCCATTGCCTTATTGCGGGCGATGGTGAACAGCCAGGCGGCAAAGTGATCGTCATTGCGCAGGATTTCGAAGGACTCGAAAGCAGCCAAAAAGGTTTGGGCGGTCAGGTCTTCTGCTTCATGCACGTTGTCGAGCTTGCTGTATAGATAACGATAGACCTGCTCGACATAACGCAGGTACAGGGCGCCAAACGCCTTTGGGTCTTGGCGGGCTGCTTGAACAATGCCTGTTTCGTCGCTTCCGAGGGGATCGTCGCCTGCTATAACGGGTGAATAGCTTTTCGTCATATGGATCCTTTTCAAGCGCTGATGCGAATTGGCGCACGTAGGGCAATGAAATGCGCTCTATAAGTAGGACGTGGATGATGCGAAAAGGGGACAAATCCCAACATCAATCCGGCGTGCGCGCCTTGTCTATTTCGTTCGCCCCAGCCTCTGATATACTATACCGTAGGAGAGCATATGCTGCCGATACGCGATACCATTCGTGCCCGCAATTTTCCGATCGTCACCTGGCTGCTGATCGCCGCCAATGCGGTGGTGTTCTTCTTCGAACTGACGCTTTCCCCTGCCGGGTTGGAGCAGTTCATAGCCAACTTCGGCGTGGTGCCGGCGAACCTCTCGCTGAGCAATCCGCTGTCGTGGTTCCCGCTGCTTTCGCACATGTTCCTGCACGGCGGCTGGATGCATGTCCTCAGCAACATGTGGACACTGGTGATCTTTGGCGATAACGTGGAAGACCGGATGGGACCGGTCGGCTTTCTGCTGTTCTACTTGCTGGGCGGGGTGGTTGCCGGGCTGATCCAGGCGTTCAGCGCGCCGGGCAGCGCTGTGCCCGCCATTGGCGCCAGCGGCGCCATCGCCGCGGTGCTGGGGGCGTACTTCCTCTTCTTCCCCAAATCGCGCGTCATCACGCTGATCCCGCTGTTCTTCCTGCCGTGGTTCGTGGAGATCCCGGCGCTGGTCTACCTGGGGGTCTGGTTCGTCTCACAGTTGTTCTCCGGCGCGCTGGCGCTTGCGACTGCCAGCGGCGTGGCTTCGGGCGGGGTGGCGTGGTGGGCGCACGTTGGCGGGTTTGTCTTTGGGCTGCTGGTATGCAACTTGTTCGTGGCGCGCCGCCCCAAAGAGGTATGGCACCGCGATGAGTATTATCCCTTCTAAGGAGGAGGTGGCATGGAATTTCTGAACCTGTTCTGGATTGTGCTGGTGATCGCCTCGCTGGCGCCGCTGGTGCGCCAGCGCATGTTGGAAGCCAGCCGGGTGCGCCTGATGCGTACGATAGAAATGAAGCGCGGCTCGCGCGTCATCGCCATGATCCATCGCCAGGAAAGCCTCTCGCTGTTGGGTTTTCCAATGGCGCGCTACATTGACATCCAGGATTCGGAGCAGGTGCTGCGCGCCATCAAACTGACCGACGACCAGGTGCCGATTGACCTGATTCTGCACACGCCCGGCGGCTTGGTGCTGGCAACCGAGCAGATCGCGTCGGCGCTTTCACGCCATCCCGCCAAAGTGACGGTCTTCGTGCCGCACTATGCCATGTCGGGTGGGACAATGCTGGCGCTGGCAGCCGACGAAATCATGATGGATGAGAACGCAGTGCTCGGTCCGGTGGACCCGCAGATCGGGCAATACCCTGCGGTCTCGATCTTGAACGTGCTGGACGAAAAGAGCAAGGATAAGATGGATGATGAAACGCTGATCCTGGCGGATATTTCGCGCAAGGCGCTGCGCCAGGTGAAGGAAGCCATCACCCGGTTGGCGTGCTGCCAGTACACCCCGGAAGAAGCTGAAAAGCTGGCAGAAGCGCTTGCGAGCGGGCGCTGGACGCACGATTACCCCATCAGCGTGGAGGAGGGGCAAGCGCTGGGGCTCAAGATCAGCACAGAGATGCCAACCGAGGTATACCAATTGATGAACTTATACCCGCAAGCCAACCCCCGGCGCCCGTCGGTGGATTACATACCAATGCCGTATTCCAGCAGACCAAGTCAGCCGGAACGTAGCGGCAAGGAGAAATGACCATGAGTGAGCAACAGCAGAAAGACAAGAAAGATAATAGTGTGATCGACGAAATACCCGCTGCGCCGCAGCCCCAACCGGCTGGCGCTGCGCCTGCCACGCCCCCCAAACCTCAACCTAAGCCAGCGAAGCCATCATTCTTCAAGCGCATCGGGTTGTGGCTGTTCAACCAGGAGAGCAAGTTGGGGCGCTTCAACCGCGCCTTCGTGCGCGGGTTGGGTTGGTTCGCCGTCTGTTTCCTGGTGGGTTTCCTGGTGGCGTTCTTCGTGTTGTACCAGCCGGAAAAGAGCGCGTTGCAGTCCGCCAATGACAACATCGCTGAGTTGCAAGGACAGGTGGAGAACGTCAACGGTCAATTGCAGAGCGCCAACGATGAGGTCGGGCGGCTGCAGGACGACCTGGCGCAGACCCAGGTGGAACTCAGCCAACAAACGCTGCGCGCCGGTCTGACGGCAACGCTCAACCAGGTGAATACGGCGCGGGTGGCGCTGTACGACCGCGATGGGGTGGCAGCCAAGCAGGCGCTGCAGTCCGCGACAGATCACCTGACCACGGTGCAGGCGGACCTGACAGCGCTGGACCCCAAGGCAGCGGATTCGATCCTGGCGCGGCTTGCGCTGGCGGAAAATGAACTGGCACGTGACCCGGAGACGGCGAAGCAGGATCTGGAGATCTTGAGCGGCGACCTGGCTGAACTGGCTGTCGGGCTGGAATAATCATTAACTACGGAGGCACAAAGGCACAGAGATCACGAGAAAACGAGAGACAAATAACCACACAGTCACACATTGTGCTTGTGCCCAAGTGCAAGCAGAGGCATAGAGAAAAAAGGTTTTATTATTTGATAACTTGTGGTAATTAGTCTTGCATATCATATTGCAGGATATTTACAAAAAAGAGGGCGTCCCAAAAGTGATTAATTTATCATGGCGCGGGCAGGAGTTTTCCATTAACAGGGGAGATGCTTCGCTTCGCTCAGCATGACGAATCTGACTTTTGGGACAGCCCGTTGCGTCTTTGTGGTTTGATCCTTATGGGCAGGTCAGGGAGATGTTGCGCGGACCGAAGTACTGGTTGTTGGGAGCCTCCACGTAGATCTTCGCCCAGTGATTGCCGGTCGCGTTCAGTTCCCAAGTTTCATCCGGCAGGGACTGCGTGCCGGCTTTATCGAACGTGAACGTTTTCTTGGCGGATTTGGAACCATCGCTGAACTCCCAGAAGTAAGTCACCTCGCCGGCTGCGCTGGTGGTCATGCTGGCAGAGAAGGTGAAGGTGGTGGGGCAGACATCGGAAGAGGTGGGGATGGCGGAGATGTTGACGCTGGTGACGGCGAAGGGCGTCTCGGTGGCGGCAACGACGATTTTGACCCAGAAGGGTGAAGTGGCGGCGGCGCCGATGCCGAAGCGCGCCCCGCTGGCGTTTTGCAACTTCCAAAAGCCTTGATAGGTGCCGTTGGCGGACGGCGATTTGAGCGTCACGGTCAGATCGACGGTCTGGTTGGGCGCTACGGTGGATGTGAAGTTGACCGCGGCGGGACCTTCCATGGCGTTGCCGCTGTCGAACACCAGTTTGTAGTTGGTGCTCCAGGTGCACGAGCCGACGTTGCGCAGCCGCCAGGTCTTGTTGAAGGTGGTGGCTGGACCAAAGGTGGTGTTGTCCGGCACGGTGACGTCATCCTCGAAGCGGGCGGCGTCGCACGGGACGGCGGTGGCAGGCGGGGGCGGCGGCTCGGTGTTGGCAGGGGTGCGGCTGGGGGTGAGGGTGGCGGCGCCCTGGGGGGTGGCGGTGCTGACGGCGGGCGGCAGGGTGTTGAAGGGCGTGGCGGTATCGCCGCCCGGCGGAATGGGCGAGGCAGCCGCAGCGGTTGCCAGGGCTTCCACCGTCTGCGCGGCGGCGGTTTGGATGAGGTTCATGTCGGTGGTCGGCTCTGCACCCAGCGGCAGGTTGCAGCCGCCCAGCAGCAGGGCAGCAAGCAGCGCCAGGCAGACCACGCGCGTATTGTTGGCGTTCATTGATTCTCCTCCGGGCGCAACCGGTGGGGGCGGCGTCCTTCCCACAGTATAGATGGGATTAAATCAGGTGTCAACGGTCGAAATTAGGCTATTTTTTGTCCCCAAGCGCCATTGTGACGGCAGCTTCGGCGTGCAGGCGGGTGGTGTCGAAGAGCGGGACGCTGCAATCCGCTGCGCCCACCAGCAGACCGATTTCGGTGCAGCCCAGGATGATGCCCTGCGCGCCGCGCGCGACCAGGTCCGCCATGATACGCACGAACTGCTGCCGCGAGGATGGGTCGATCCGCCCGATCACCAGCTCGTCGTAGATGACATCATGGACGATGGCGCGCTCCGCCTCCGGCGGGGTGAGCACGGTGAGGGTGTGCATCTGCTCCAGGCGACCGCGGTAGAAGTTCTGTTCCATGGTGAAGCGTGTGCCCAGCAGCCCGACCACCGTCACGCCGGCGGCTTTGACCGCCGCGGCGGTGGCATCGGCGATGTGCAGCAGCGGGAGGCTGACCGCCGCCTGGACCTCCTCTGCCATGCGGTGCATGGTGTTGGTGCAGATGACGATGAAATTCGCCCCGCCGCGTTCGAGTGAGCGGGCGGCGTCAATCATCATGCGCGTCGCCTCATCCCAGTCGCCGGCGCGCTGGAGCGCTTCGATCTCGGCAAAGTCGACCGAGACCATCAGCGATTTGGCGGAGTGCGTCCCGCCCAACAGCCGGCGCGCCTCCTGGTTGATGATGCGGTAGTACTCGATGGAGGATTCCCAGGACATGCCGCCGATGAGACCGATGGTTTTCATAATTCCTCAATCTTACAATTTTTCATGTAAATATCTAGCGACTATTTCAAACCCCACGAATAATTTTATTCCAATTAAGAAGTAATTGTACATTTTCCAACGTTTTTTCCACCATTTCTTCTGGATTTAAACCATCGATTTCTGGGTGTTTTCCTTTGAGACTTTGATCACTTGGATGCGGGCAGGAAAATGCTACTAAAGATAACTCTACTGGTTTTGATATCTTATGCCAACCTCGAAGACAATTATTATTCGGAAAAGCGATATTCCACCCTCTAGTAGCATAAACACCCATACAAATGACCACCTCTAATTTTGGTAATAATTCAATAAGTTTTAATAAGAAAGGTATGGCTTTTATCACCTCTTCATCCTTGTTACGCTTTCCAATTTGCCAAGGAACAACATTCCAGTGAACAATTTCACTCGGATTGAGATTCGCCTTATTCCGATAATATGTGGTATTGTCGGCGGTTTTATCCGGGTTATCAGGTGAAATAATACCCGTCCCAGAAAGGGCAGTATCTGAAGGGTCTTGCAATAAAAATAGTAACCGAGCATTGACTCCTCCCCCTGCCGAATCAAACCATGGAACTGATGCATTAGCGTACCTGCTGTTAGCAATCTCCTCAACAAATTTGTTTAGGACTTGGACATGAGATGCATAAAGTTGATTTGGAAGTTTTCTTCTATCGACTTCAAAGCGATTTGCAAGCGGGCGAGGAGTCTTCCATTTAACCATTCTGTACCTCACTTAGCAGACCAGATAAGGTTACAGATTTATTATGAATATTAGCAATTTCCATGGTTAAACCGTAGTATTTTCCATGAATCATATATACACGAAATGGTAGCATATATAATGCGTTTAAGAAACCATTCCCACGACAAACGACCCGGCGTTCAACAGCAGGCTGAAGAGCAGCGCGCGCGGCAGGCTGACGCGCCGCAGGCTGCCGAAGTGGAACACCGCTGCCTCGGCGCCAACGGCGAAGACTTCTGCCATCCCGATCGCCAGCCACGCCGCCACCGGCAACTGCGGGAAGAGGTACCACACCGCCGGCAGGGTCAGCAGGCTGGCAAGCGGCACCCAACCCAGCACCAGGCGCGGCAGGCGCAGCAGACCGTAGAACAGCAGCGCCAGCAGCATCTCGATGATGATGGTCAGGAAGGCGCTCAAGCTCAGGCAATTATCACGAACCGGGAGCAGGTTTTTGTGTTCGACTACCTCCAGGTGGTCTTCGTAAACTGTTACATCTAGCTGGGCGGCGAAGGCTTCGGCGCTGAAGATGTTGGATTCGCGGGTTTGGTCGGCGAACTCGATCACCAGTTGGTGATAGTCGGCGAAGCCGTATGCCAGGGCGTCACAATCGCCCTCCTGGCAGGTGAAGTGCTGCGGACCGAGTTCCTTCAGCGGGGCGCCGTCGGAGCAATCGGATTGGCCGCATTCCAGCATGACGCCGCTCACGACCTCCACCTCGGGGATCTCGTAGACGAAGGTAAAGGTCATGCTGGGCTTGGGACCGATATCCGCCCGGGCGGGCTGGATGCACAACGCCAGCAGTATGGCGACAAGCGCCAAGATCGTGCAGGCGCGGCTCGATCGGTTGACTTGGATTGTTGGTGACATACCTGCCTCCCGTCGCCGTGGAAGAGAGCGGCGCACAGTTCCAGTATAGATAACCCGGCGCAGTTTTTCAAGCGGGTGGGGGAATTGCCTTTGTGCTATCATTGGCTTACCCATGCGACCGAAGATTGCGCTGCTTGTGATGATCCTGACCGCGGGGCTGGCGGGCTGCCGCGCGGCGACGGTGACGCCATCGCCGCTGCCCAGCGCCAGCAGCACGCCGCCGCCAACGCCCACGGCTTCACCCAGCCCAACGCCGCCGCTTTCGTTCAGCCGCCCGCTGGTGCTGGCGGCGACCGAAGCGGGTGTGTGGCTGCTGGACCCGGAGCGGGGCGAGCCGCAGCAGGTGTTCGACCAGCCGCCGTTGCAGCCGGAGCGGTTGGGGCAGGCGGTCTCTGCCAACGGCAGGTATGCTGCCTTCCTGGTGCAGCCGCAAGCCGGCGCGGTGCCGGAGTTGGTGATCCTGGGGCTGCCGCACGGCAACCTGACCGCGCGCATCCCGCTGGCGCGGGTGGATGACCGCTCGGATGCGCAATTGGGGCGCCTGCTGGTGGATAGCCAGGCGCTGTTGTGGTCACCGGATGGCGCCTGGCTGGGGTTCGCCGCCGCGCTGGATGGGGAGACGTTGGATATCTATGCCTGGACGCCCGGCGGCGGCGAAGCGGTGCAGTTGAGCGACCAGCCCGGCGACGAGCTGCCGCTTGCCTGGTCGTTGGATAGTCGCTGGCTGGTGGCAGCCAACCCGGCGAGCGATTCCGGCTATGCGCTGGCGGTGAACCCGGCGACGCTGGCGCGCCGGGCGTTGGGCGAAGAGGACGCGCACCCGGCAGGGGTGCTGGGCTGGCTGGATGAAGATGTGATGCTGGCTTACGATATCAGCGCTGCGTGCGGAGCCGCCAGGCTGCGCAGCATTGCGCTGGAAAGCGGGCGCGAGACGCTGCAAGCCGACCACTGCTTCGACTCCGGCGCGTTCGCCCCCGGCGACCGGGCGGTGCTGCTGGCGGTCAGCGCAGAATCGCTGGCGGATTGCACGTGCGGTGAACGTGAAGTGGAAGCCGGGGTGTGGATGATCAAGAACGGGCTGGGGCTGGACGAATTGGTCTCGGCGGGTGATGTGCGCGATGCAAGCTGGCGGCAGGATGCCGGCATCTTCACGGTCGAGCGGGAGGGCAGCTACGCCGGGTTCACGTTGGATGGCGCGCCGGTGACGCTGCCGCCGGATTTGAACACCATCCTGCCGGTTGCCAGCCCAGCCAGCGGCTGGTTCGCCTGGGCGGGTGCGGACGACCCCATCGGGCTGTGGGTTGGGTCACCGACGCACGCCATCTTCCAAGCCGATCCATCGCCGGCGGGCAACCCCGCCTGGAGCCCGGACGGCAAGTTGCTGGTCTACAGCAGCGGCAGCCGGCTGATGGGCGCCGAGGCGCCGGATTTTACGCCCAGCCTGATGTGGGATGCGGGCGCTGTGGTGCTTTCGCTGATTTGGATTTGGGCGTAGAATGATAGAATTACAGGGAACGTTCGATGATGGTTGGAGTCTCTCGGACAGTATGAACGCAGACACGTTTTCACGCAGGCGAGTTCGCCCCCTCTGGGTGTTGCTGGTGATGATGGCGGCGTTGGTGTTGCTGCTGGCACCGGTGGGATGCTCGCGGCGTGCTACGCCAAAATTGACCGCCACGCAGGCGCCCAAAGTTGTGCAGCCCACGGTGACCCTGCTGCCCAAACCGACCAGCAGCGGCATCCCGGTCGTGTTGACGGTCGACAACGTCGTTGGTCTGAAGCCGGTGGCGCGGGCGGAAATGGCATATCCCTACCAGCCGCATTGGGCGCCGGATGGCAGCGAGGTCAGCATCCGCGGCGAGGGCAGCGTGCAAATGTACCAGGGTGATCTGCGGCAGATGACCGCCAATGTGGAATTGGACGGCTACACGCTGCTGGACCACACCCCCGCGCACAGTTGGATGGCGGTCACCACCGACCAGCAGACGATCGAAATCCGCGATATGAAGACTGGCGAACTGGCGCGCACGATCCAACCGGGCGGGCTGGTCTATACGGCGGCGTTCTCGCCGGATGGGCGCAATCTGGCGGTGGGGTTGAGCAATAATTGGGTGGCAGAGGTCTATGACCTTGAAACGGAGTCGCCGCCGCTGGTCTTCAGCGGATTCCAAACCGCCGCGCCGGTCTACAGCATCCAATACAGCGCCGATGGGAAGGAACTGATCTGGACGGCGCGCGGCAGCGTGCAGACGATGGACCTGGAGACGGGTGAATTTAGCATGGAACTGGCGCACGAAGACTCGGTGCAGAGCCTGGCAAGTGCCCCCAATGGCGCTTTGCTGGCAACCGCTGCTGCCGGGACGATCAACATCGAGTTCGTGCCGATGATCAACCTGTGGACCCCGGCGGAGGGAATGCCGCTGGGCGTGTTGCTGCCCGGCGAAGCGGTGCCGGCGGCGTTGACGTTCTCGCCAGATGCCAGCCTGCTGGCTGCCGGGAGCGGCAACACCATCCAGGTCTATGACACCACCAGCCAGACGCTGTTGGCGCAATTCGAAGGCGGGGGAGATGCGGTCACCGGTTTGGCGTTCTCGCCTGATGGCATCAGCCTGGTCAGCACGACCGCCGATGGCAGCATCACGCTGTGGCAGGTGGTGCCATGACCAAACCTTTCCGCAAGAGCGAATCGCCCTACCTGGCGGATTGGTTCGCGGTCACCTTCCGCTGGTTGAACCTGCTGGGGTGCGTTGCCAGCCTGGGCTTGGCGGAAAGTTATTCGGTCGTGGCGGTCATTATGCTGGCGCAGGCGGTCATGTGGAACATGGCAGTTTCGCTGATGGCGATCTTCAACCGCCGCATCTTTGCGCACCGACCGATCAACCTGGGGGTGGATATCCTGATCTCGCTGCTGCTGTTCGTGGTCACCGGCGGGCTGGAAGGTCCGCTGGTGTGGGTGGGGCTGCTGGCGCTGGTGACGGCGGCGATCTACTACGAATGGCGCGGGGTGCTGCCAACCGCGCTGGGGATGGCGGCGCTGCAAGTCGGGCTGGTATACCTGATGAGCGACGGTCAACCGCCGCTGCAGGGTGTGATCACGCTGGCAGCCGGAACGCTGGCGGCGGGTGTTCTGCTGGCATTCCTGAGCACGCTGCTGATGAACTGGCTGCGTGCCACCTACCTTACCCAGGTGCGCCAACGCAAGGAGCGGGAACAGAAGGTGCAGGCGTTGGAGCGCGACCGGCTGGGGGCATTCTCCCGCATGGTCGAATCCCTGAGCGCCACGCTGGATTACACGGTGGTATTGGATACCATTATGGACATGAGCGCAGGCGCGCTGGGGATGGAAGATGCCGGCGCCAACCAACTGGTGCGGGCGGTGCTGCTGTTTGGCGAGCATGATCTCTCGGTCGCAACGGCGCGGCGCTTCCCGCCGCCGGATTTGCGGGTCAGCTTTCCGGCTGAAAAGGGTGCGCTGGCGGATGTCATCAAGAGTGGTGAGATGCAGCGGGTGGACGATCCCGCCGAGGACCCGGAGTTGAGCCGCCTGGTGGTGATGCAATCCTGCCGGACGGCGGTCTGCCTGCCGTTGATGCGCGGTTTGAACGCTTATGGTGTGCTGCTGTATGGGCACCCTGACCCCGATTTCTTTTCGAGCGAACGGCTGGACCTGATGCAGATGCTGAACAATCAGGCGGTCATTGCCATCCAGAACGCGCGCCTGTTCCACGACCTGGCGCAGGAGAAGGAACGCATCATCGAGACGCAGGAGGAGGCGCGCAAGAAGCTGGCGCGCGACCTGCACGATGGACCGACCCAGACGGTGGCGGCGATCGCCATGCGCCTGAACATGATCCGCATCCTGCAGGATGAGAATCCGGCGCGCGTGGCTGCGGAACTGGAAACGGTGGAGGAGATGGCGCTGCGCACCTCGCAGGAGATTCGCCACATGCTGTTCACGCTGCGTCCGCTGGTGCTGGAAACTGAAGGGCTGGAGGCAGCGCTCAATGCCATGGCAGGTAAGATGCGCGACACCTACCAACAGAATGTCAGCGTCTCGGTCAGCCCGCAGGTGGTGGACGAACTGGACCTGGGCAAGCAGACGGTCATTTTCTACCTGGCGGAGGAAGCGGTCAACAACGCGCGCAAACACGCCCAAGCCGGCAGCATTCAAATTCGGCTGCGTTTTTGGCACAAGGACGAAGAGATTGCACTGTTGGAGGTGATCGACGACGGCGTGGGCTTCGACGTGCAGGCGGTCAGCCGCGAATATGAGCAGCGCGGCAGTTTGGGCATGGTCAACCTGCGCGAGCGCGCCGACCTGATCTCCGGGGTGCTGCACATCGATTCGGCGCCCGGCAAGGGCACGCGCGTGATGGTGATCATCCCGCTGACCGAAAGCGCAACCGACAGGCTGCAACGAGCCAACAACAAGACCAAAGGATAACGCCCCCCATGCCCCTGACCGAAGGATGGTATTACACCATCTATGAGGGGGCTCCCAAGCTATCGAACAAAGTGGTGCTGATCCACGGCGCCGGCGGTTCTCACTTGAGCTGGTGCAAGGAGTTACGCCGCTTGCCCGGCTGGCGGGTGCTGGCGCTGGACCTGCCGGGGC
>JABLXM010000104.1 GCA_013177815.1 Anaerolineae bacterium
ACTTAATCTTAGCTATCGCTTCATTTTTGACGAGAATCTTACATCATGGGTTTGTTAGTACTTTTGACTCATTTTTGTATTGTGATAATCTAAATTTTTCACTTTTTCCGACTTTGCAATTGCCCTGGCAGGCTTCCTACCCTCCCTTGACAACCCAATAAATCTGCTATATCATGTCGTCACACTACTATAGTATTAGGATAGCATTATGACCAACGCTGAATTGGTGCTTCTCACCCTGCTGGCGGAAGAGCGTAACCATGGTTACGAATTAGAGCAATTGATTGCACAGCGCGGTATGCGCGAATGGACTGAGATCGGTTTTTCATCCATCTATTACTTGTTGAAAAAATTAGAGCAGGAGGGGCTTGTCAAAGCCGACATACAGCCCGGTGGAGCCGGACCGGTGCGCAAGGTATACGCATTGACGAACACAGGTCACCATGCCTGGCAAACAGCCAGCCTGGCGGCACTTGCCAATCCGGGGAGGTCCTGGTCAGCCTTCCAGTTGGCACTCTCCGCATATCCGCTACTACCAGTCGTAGAAGCACAGCAAGCATTGGCACATTATCGCACCAGCCAGGAAGAGCGACTAAAAAAAATCAAAGCTCGTCGAGAAGCACAACAGCCCCTCCCGCCACATGTTGCAGCGTTATTTGACCATAGTCAGGCATTATTGATTGCCGAAATCACCTGGCTGGATCGGTATCTCAGATCCCTCGAAAGGAATGATAAGGATGAAGAAAATCGACTTCAAGAAACAGGATAAACACCTCTACCACCCTGGTGGAAGTAACTTCACCCTGGTCGATGTTCCGCCTATGCCGTTTGTAATGATCGATGGCAGCGGTGATCCCAACACTGCGCCCGCATACCAATCGGCTGTCTCCGTCCTGTATACCATATCATATAAACTCAAGTTCATGAGCAAGCAGGAGTCCGGCATGGATTATGTCGTACCGCCCTTGGAGGGTTTGTGGTGGGTGATGGATATGAATCAGTTCTCGGTCGAACGAAAGAGCGACTGGCAATGGACAATGATGATCCGTCAACCTGATTGGATCACACCAAAGATATACCAACAAGCATGCGAGCAAGTCACCCATAAGAAGTCTTCACCTGACCTCTCCGGGCTACGCATGGAAACCTACCACGAAGGACTGTCGGTGCAGATCATGCACATTGGACCCTACAGTGCCGAGGGCTCGCTCATACATCGCATGCACTATGAGTACATGCCAGCCAATGCCTTGCTGCCTACCGGCAAACATCACGAGATCTATTTGAGCGATCCCCGCAAGAGCATGCCAACCAAGCTAAAGATGATTCTTCGGCAGCCTGTGCAAAGGTTGGAATGATTTTGGATGAACCAGGAAGCTACTGGCGTTATGAGGATTTAGGAAGGATCAGCTTCCAATCATAATCCAGGCTGCGAGAAGTCCGTTTATAGGCATCGATGTCCACCTCACCAGCCCCCAGGTCTTTTAGAAAGCATAACAAATAGGGGCATCCCTCAGGCGGTCAAACAGCGACCTTATGGGTTGACCCAACAAAACTGGTAGTGTCGCCGCTATGTTTACGTAAAGACGCGGAGATAATTTATTTTTCATTTGTCATAGCTATTATCCATTGCCTGTTTAATCGACCGCCATATCAGACACAAAACATTGGGGATTGGAAAGTTGACATATCGATTTTAATCAAGTATTATTGCAAATAATCGCATTAGTGTGTTTTGAAAGGATACTAACCATGTACGCATCTCCTATTCCCATGCACATCCCTGACGGTTTCCTCTCTGTTGTGGTTTCAATCGTGCTCTGGATTGTCAGTATCACCGCTATCGTCATCGCTTTGCGCCAGACCAATAAACAATTGGGGGAGAAGCAGTTGCCTTTGATGGGCGTTCTGGCTGCTGCCATCTTCGCTGGGCAAATGCTCAATTTTTCAGTCACCGGCGGCACATCCGGTCACTTGATGGGCGCTGCCATTGCCACAATCCTGCTCGGTCCCTGGCAAGCAATGCTGGTGATGACCAGCGTCGTTTCCATTCAAGCGCTTCTCTTCCAAGACGGCGGTCTATTGGTGCTGGGCGCCAATATCTTCAATATGGGTGTGGTTGGCGTTGCCGTTGCTTACTTCGTCTACCGTGCTTTCCAGCAATTCAGTAAAGGTGCCCGTTGGGGAATCCTCACGGGCGGTTTTGCAGCCGCATGGCTTTCTATCTTCATTGCTTCGTTGGGGGTAGCTCTGCAACTGGCGATCTCCGGGACTTCCCCCGCCAACATCGCCATCCCTGCCATGGGTGGCATCCACGCCCTCATTGGCATTGGCGAAGGGTTGATAACGGTTGGGGCGCTATCTTTCTTATTGGTCGCCCGCCCTGACCTTCTCGGTACTGGAGATTCGCGCGGCAAGACCAGCATCGGTGTGTGGGTCGGTGGTCTCGTCATCACGCTCGCGCTCGCGATCATTTCACCACTGGCTTCTACCCACCCAGATGGTCTGGAGTGGGTAGCAGAACAAAAGGGGTTCCTCGACACCGCTCGTGAGCCACTCTTCAACATCATTCCAGACTATGTCTTCCCGGGCATTTCTAATCAAGCCCTGGCAACCATCGTTGCCGGTGTCGTTGGTTCGTTGATCGTATTAGGCGTCACTTTGGGTATTGCCTACAGCCGTAGACGCGCAACGAAAGCCAACCAATAAGTGCCGCATCGTCTCGAACCTTATCGCGAAGGCAACAGCCCCATTCATTCCCTGGATAGCCGCGTCCGCGTGGTTATGGTGTTGGTGTTCATTCTGGTCTGCGCCCTGGTGCCAGTAGGCGCCTGGGCTGTTTACATCCTCCTGCTGGCATTAATCCTCTCAGCGGAATTGCTCACCGATCTCGGTATTGCTTATTTCATCAAACGGTCATTGATGGTACTGCCCTTTGTGCTGGCAGCGCTTCCACTGGTATTCAGTACACCTCATGGGATTCAATTCAACCCAGCCGGATTGGAACGATTCATCAGTATCGCCCTTAAATCCTGGATATCGGTTCAGGCTGCCATCCTGCTGGCTGTCACCACTCCCTTTGACCAACTCCTTCTAGCACTGCGCGCCCTGCACCTACCCCGCCTTCTCGTTGCCGTCATCGGTTTAATGTGGCGTTACCTCTTCGTCATGGTCGACGAAGTCACTCACATGATGCTCGCACGTGCTGCCCGCAGTGGCAGCGATAATCCTGCGCGCCGTACCGGAGGAACCGTAGTATGGCGTGCCCGTGTTACCGGCGGTATGGCGGGCGGCCTCTTATTACGTTCACTCGATCACAGCGACCGCGTTTACCATGCAATGCTTTCCCGCGGTTACGATGGCGAGGTACGTACCCTGCCGCAGCCTTCACTCACCACTGCCAACCGCTGGCTGTTAGCTGGTTTTATTCTATTCGCGATCTTTTTGGTCGCCCTATCCATACTTTTCTGGGGATGAGCTTTGGACACAACTTACTGTTCGGTTGAACTTTACGATATAACCTTCCGTTACCCAGACGGTCACCTGGCATTACACGGCATTAATCTAACCATCCACCAGGGCGAAAAGGTTGCCCTGGTGGGTCCTAATGGCGCAGGCAAATCCACCCTCCTCCTTCATTTGAATGGCATCCATACCGGTGAGGGACAGGTATCCATCGATGGTCTTTCAGTCAACCACCAAAATATTGGTCAGGTACGCGCCAAAGTCGGTTTAGTTTTCCAATCGCCGGATGACCAGTTGTTCTCGCCAACAGTTTTTGATGATGTCGCATATGGACCTATCTATCAGGGTTTTTCCCGGGATGAAGTTGAGGCACGTGTGACTTATGCCCTGGATGCAGTTGGTATGCAGGGCTACCGCCAGCGCTCCCCACACCATCTTTCTGTGGGCGAGAAAAAACGCATTGCCATTGCCACCGTGCTCTCTATGCATCCTTCTGTGCTGGTACTAGATGAGCCCACTTCTGGTCTTGACCCGCGCGCCCGCCGCAGTCTGATTGAACTGTTGCGCCAGTTGCCCCAGACCCTGTTGGTTGCCACTCATGACCTGGAGATGGTGCGCGAGTTACTGCCTCGCACCGTTGTCATGGACCAGGGAGAAATCGTCGCCGATGGAGCGACACAGGTAATCCTATCCGACGAATCCGTGTTATATCAGCACGGATTGAAAGCATAATCGCCCATGTCCTGCCATAATCACTTCATTAAGATGCTCCGAGATAGGGGACACCGTCTAACACCTCAACGAATGGTTGTTTTAGATGTGATGCATGACCTGCCAGGTTATAACACTGCTGAGGATATCTATGACGCCGCACGCCATGCCAACCCTGATGTCGATCGTTCGACTGTCTATCGCACGCTCGAGTTATTACAATCCCTGAATATGGTCCTTGCGCTGGAGCGTGAGGGTGACTTGCGCCGTTTTACCCTCCATGTCGGTCATGCCAACCACTTTCACCTGCTCTGTATCCGCTGCGGTCGCGTTATGGACGCAGATAAGGAAATGCTCACCTCACTTCAGCGAGACCTTATGTCACATCATGATTTTCAGATCGATCTTGGTCACCTGACGATCAACGGTCTGTGTCGTGAATGCGCCGACAATACGAAAGATTCGTAACCACGGTTACTACCCGCGTCTATCGCCGTGATCGCCTGGCATCGATCCGGCTCGCCAGATCTCCCAAGAAAAGCATCATCCCATCCGCTTCACCCGTCACCACCAACGTATTTGCCACTTCCTCCAGCGCATGCGCCTGGCTAAATTCGTCCAAGTCGTTAAGCGCATTGGCAAATCGCCGCAGACCACCAAGCGCCACCCGGTCAGGAGGCAAAAATGTGGATGAGGCTTTTCTTTCCGTCGGTTTGGGTGCCGACGGTTTTGCCATCACCGCAACATCCTCTGAAGTCAGTTTGTTCTGGATGCTCAGATTCATCACCTGTTCCCATTGCTCCGGCGGCATTGCCAGTACTTCGCGCAGTACCCGTTCAGGCAATCGGTGTCGGTCTGCAAGCTCCAACAGGGACGCAGGCAATTGCAGTATATTAAGCAGTTGCACCATGCGCGGGCGTGTCAACTGCATGATAGGTGTGATACGCTCCCATAAACCCGCCGGCATACGTTGTTCTCGTGCTTTACGAAAATATTCGAATTCATCCTCAGTTTCCGGATCGGGCGCCTGACCCAGATCCGCTAAAATCAATGAGGCAACTTCACATGCCTGGCTGACAGCCGAGGGTGGATCCGAGTGCCGATTCTCTAGAACCTGCCGCTGCCGGGTGGGGGTTTCCACCGCTTCAACGCGCAGCAGTGGCTCGGTTGGCAAATGATCGCGCGCAACCACCAGACATGCCGCCCAGAAACGCCGCTCACCGGTTTCAATTATGAACATATAACGCCCATCCGGTTGCAGTTGCCATGAACCGGTGATCGGCTTGATCTGCCCGTGTTCATCGAAGGAGCTGCCCATCGCCAACAGGCGGTCGATCACTTCCTTGTGCGCCAGGTCCTGGCTTGCCATATCCAGCCATTGTGAAGCTGCCTGGTAGCAATCGATCTCGTGATCAAAAAAAGGTCGGCGCAAAGTTGCCGGCAGCAGTCGCCGCGGCTGAAAACGGTCCGGCATCATCTGGCTTGGTTTCAGCCGCTCGATCCGTTCCATCGGTGGCGCCTCTACCGTCGTCTGACTCACGGGCAGTATGATGGCACCATTGCGCTGAGTTTCTCCCGCTTGTTCTGGAAAATCATCGAATGCGCTGGCTCGTTTTCGCTTGGTAGCACTCATACGCCTCCTTTATCAATTCCCGACTGCTTGCTTCCAGGTCAGCCGCAGCACGGCTTCTACCAGCAAGGCGTATTCCTGACTGCCGCGCGAACTGGATGCAATCTGTTTGTCCGTCCGTTGCCTCGGTGGACGATAGGAGAAGATATCCATATGTGCCGAATGGGCATATGCCAGATCGGTCGATTTGTGGATTGGTGGGAAAACCTGTCGTGGGTAGCGTTTTTCCATCTCAGCCAGGATTTCCTGTGTCTCGCCGCGCTGCTCGTCACACAGCGTTGGCAGGTAACCCAGCACTCTCAGTTCCGGTCGAAAGTGCATTCGCACAGCGTCGATCGTTCGTTGAAGTTCCCGCAGACCGGTGACGCCCAGGTAACTGGTCTCGACCGGTATCAACACATGGGTAGATGCCACCAGCGCATTAACCAACAGATCGCCGGTATTGGGAGGCGTATCCAGAATGACGTAACTGAACTGGGGCAGGATTGCCGCGATGGCTTTGCTAAGCCGGCTTTCATTTGCCATCAGCGTCGGCAAAACCCGCGCGGCTTCCACCATGCCATCGCGTTGACTGGGAATCACAAATAGGTTGGCGTGGTGTTGGCTGGGTTGCAACATGCGCTGTAAAGAGGGTGGGGGCGTTTCGGTCAGCACCGCACTCAGTGACTCAGCCCGTTCGGCGTTGTGCGCGCCGAAAGCAGTGGAAAGCAGTGCGTGGCATTGCGGATCCATATCCACCAGCAAGATGCGGCTTGCTACGCCGTTATGTTCAGCCAGCCGCAACGCCAGCCCAGCCGCCAGGTTTACTGCGGTGGTTGTCTTGCCAACGCCCCCTTTCTCATTGGCGATCGTCAACAGGACTGTCATGGTCGATATCCTCTGTCACCCCGATTGATTGCGCTCTCAGTAGCTGTTCAATTATAGGCTCAAGCACCAGGGTGATAGTAACACTATTTTTTCGATAATACAATATAATTAGCCTAAGTATGGATATTTTAAGCTTAAAATAAGCTAATTATGTTGAAAATACCCGGTGAACATGGCATAATTATAGTGCAATTTTCCGAAGAGAGGAATTTATGTTAAAACAACAGAGCGATGACGATTGGCGCCTGGCGCGCCTGGAGCGGTTGGGGCTTAAAGAAGATCCTTTCAAACTCTCTGCTGATCCGCGCTACCTCTACCTCGGTCCGGAACACCTGGCAGTCTATCGCCAGGCGCAGGGGGTCATCTCACGCCGGCGCGGTCTGGCATTGATCACCGGCGAGATGGGTATGGGCAAATCCTCGCTGGCGCGACGCCTTTACGACGTCTACGCCTCGGAAGAAGGTATCTCGATCTGTTACATCCACACCGCTGCTTTCAAATCTGCCATGGACGCTGCCCGCCAGATCTCCAGTGCACTGGGGGTTGCGCCCCAGCGCAGTTTCCAGCGCCAGATGGACGAGTTGGAACGCACCATGGCAAACGCCTTCACTGCCGGTCGCAATGTGGTGGTGTTGCTGGATGATGCCCAGTTAATGGCGCCCGAAGCGCTTGAACTGATCCACCGCCTGTACAACTTCGACTACGACGCCAAAGTTGCTCAGATCCTTGCCTTCGGTCAGAGCGAGATGACCCCGCTCTTCGAGACTAACAAACCGGTCAACGCGCGCGTTTTTGTGCGACTGGCATTGCCGCCATTGACCCTTTCCTCCGCATTGCAAATGGTTTTCTTCCGCCTGCAGGTTGCGGGTCGCAATGAAGCGCTGATCGATGATGACGCTTTCGAACTGCTCTATGAACGTTCGCAGGGGGTGCCACGAGAAATCATCCGTTATTGTGCGCTCGCCACCGACCTGCTGCTGCAAAGCGATGAAACTGTCATCAACCACGATATTGTTAGAGAGGTAGCCCTTCATGATGCCCGCTGATCACAACAAACCTGCCTGGGTGCAACTCTACGAAGCCCGTCAGACCTCCGTGGAGGTGGAGACCCGCTCTCCCGGTCGTCCACCTTCGCCCATCCCACGCCACAAGGTGGGAGTAACTCTTTCACAGGGTGAGGTACAGGAACTTCAAGTTTGGCAGGAGCGCCTGTCGCGTTTGCTTCGCCGCAAGGTCTCGGTCGGTGAGACCATCGGTATCCTGACGCGCATCTGTACCGCTCGCCAGAATCGCCTGCCAGCCGAACCCCAGCCGGAAAACCTGACCGCACTGGTGGAACGTATGATCGAACAAGGATAGTTGTTTCTTCCTTTTATACCATCTATTTATGGTAGAAATATTTACCAAAACAAGGTTGTGTTTTATACATAGTTTGTTAAGGTGAGGGTATCAAAGACCCTCCTTTCATATAAGCAAGAGAGTACCAGAATGCCTGTGAGCGCACCGACCGCTGATCCAATCCTTGTTTCGTTGATGTAATTCCTTCGATGAGCGAGTATTGATTGGCAGAGATAATAAATTTGGGAGAGGAGCACTTCGTTGTCTGACACCTTGCTAACCTTAATGATAAAGGCACCAAAAGCGAATTAGCATTGTTGATTTCGTTCCCTTGTATATTTAGTAATTTTGTTCTATCATAAGGGATGAATTCGCATCAAAGGATGCCAACCGTGGAGCCGGTCTCTCGCTCGCCTGCCTCTCAACTGGAACTCGTCTCGCCTCAGGATGCCTGGGCGATTGTTTGTGGCATGCTCCAACCTGAGATGTCGCCGGCGGACTACCTGACATGGGTGCAACCGCTACAGCCATTGACCCTCCGCGAGGGCGTTTTCACCATTGGCGCCCGCAACACCTTTGGGCGCGATTGGGTGCAGGACCGCCTTGGCAGCCGCATCGGTCAGATCCTGCAGGGAATATACCGCCAGACCATCCACCTGCGGGTGACACTGTTGGAACACAGCATGCCGCCCGTTCAGCCAGACCGTTCTGCTCCGCCTGCTGGTCTGGCTCGCCCGGCTGTCGGAGCTGCCAGCACACCAGAGGGCGCTTCTCGCAAGCGCAAAACTGCAAACTCACATTCCGCATCCGATCCCAGCAGTGAAGGCGGTTCGCAGCGCAAATTGATGCTGCAACGCGCCTATGGATCTGAGCGCGCCCGCATCATCCAACCCGAACGCGGCATGTTCGTGACGCTGTACTTCTTTTCTAATTGGTTGCCGCTGTTGGGTCATTCCGCTATGGCAGTCATTCTGGCAGCCCGCGCCATGTGCTACTGGAACCCATTGACGGGTGAACTACGCAACACCGTCGATACCGAGATGGCGGACCTTGCCAAACGCGCCTCGGTCAGCGTCCGCACCGTCAAGGATGTGCTCAACCAGGAATTGGTGCAGCGCTACTTCATCCGCTACACCGTCCGCCGTGTCATCACGTCCAATGGCGTGCGCACTGCCGGCATCTCGATGCAAGTGCGCATGGATGACCCGCTTACACCCGCCGACCAGCAAACCAGCGAGATTCCGGAACAGGAGGTGTGGTACAGCGCCGACTTCATGGATGATGAAGAAGATGGATAGAAGTCGTCTGATGAGCCTAAAGTAACCCGGACACGGTGATCTCCTGCCTCACTGCCGCCGGTACGATCGCATTCTTCCACCTTATACACTCCCTTCCATTGCCCCTGCCCGGGCATTAAAATCACCTTAGTGTTCGAACTCCCTTTGTTCCCGTTGCACACCGTGCTGTTTCCGGGCATGCCGCTTGAGCTGCATATCTTCGAGCCGCGCTATCGCCTGATGGTCCAGCGCTGCCTGGAGAGCGACCAGCCTTTTGGTGTCGTCCTCATCCGCCAGGGACCGGAAGCCGGAGGACCCCTGGCACAGACCCATGCCATCGGTTGTAGCGCGCGCATTGCCCAGGCTGATCCACTGCCCGAAGAGCGCTATTCGCTGGTGGTGGTGGGTGATGAGCGCTTCCGCATCCATAAGCTAGACCGTTCGCAACCATACCTGATTGGGAAGGTGGAGTCACTGATGCTGGAACACCCCTGCGGCATCGAGCTTTCGCGCGGCGCACGCCAACTGAACCAACTCATCCATCGCTACATCCAACGACTGGAGACGCTCGCCGATGAAGCCGGTCACCTGAAGGATATCCCGCTGCCCGACGATGCCTTGCCACTGATGTACCTGGCGGCTGCGCTGCTGCACATTCCCAACAGCGAGAAGCAGCCCCTGCTGGATGCCGGCAACGGCGGCGACCTGATGCACCGGCTGTTGCGCCTCTACCAGCGTGAGAACGCCCTGCTCACCCGACAACCCGATTGGGATGAAGAACGTCATCGCCTGATGGCATGGTTGAATTGAGCGGGGCAGGGCAGCAATAGACAACGATCTAATGGCTCGCCCAACCCGTCATCCAATTATCCAGCGCCTGCTGCCCCCGTTTCCTTCAAAAGCACATCCAGAACCTGCAACGCGGTGAGATTGCGCACTGCCCAGGCTTGCTGCATTGCCCAGGGGTCATCGAAGCGCGGTCCTGCAAAGGTCAGGTGGACGCTATCATCTTGAAGACCGTGGCGCGGCAGCGGCTGCACCGCCAACCAGAAATTCCACAGCGGTAGTTCGTATTCCGCCGCCAGCCGCGCCAGGGTGGCGTTGTTGGCGTGGTCTCTTTCCAGGTTATCCGCCTTGGTGGAAAGCACCGGTATGATGCCCTGTTGCAACGTGAACTCGATCAGCTTGCGCATGTTGGGCTCGAAGCTTTCGGGCTTGACCGCGTCGTTGGTGCCCAGCGTGATCAACGCGAACGCCGGGTTATGGATGCGATACTCACACGCCAGCGGCGACTCGTCTGCCTCGCACACCGTATGATCGGCAAACAACGGCGTCTGTACCGTGGCGGCGGTGTAGCCGAACGAAGCTGCCAGGCTGAGCCGGCTATAGGAGCCGTGGAAGTGATCGATGACCGTTTGCAGCTCCTGGTATTCTCCCAGTGAATAGTTCTTGACCTGCTGGTCGAACTCCCA
>JABLXM010000105.1 GCA_013177815.1 Anaerolineae bacterium
ACCAACATTACCAATATCCAAGTTGAAGGAATTCATCCGTAAACGCTCGAAGGAAGATTCCTCCCCCTCGGATGTAATCGAAAAACTTCGATCTCGCCTGCCTGAAGAAGATCGGTAAATCGCTTCAGAGCTTGCGTTTTTTCCTTACCAGCGTTCCGGAACTGCCAGGGGATTGCCGATCACCTCGCGGGCTGTTGGGCTTTACCACCGATTTGTGTAGCGAATTGATTTCTTCATTTGTGAGGTTACGCCATTCACCTGGTTTCAACTGCCCAAGCTCAAGCGTACCGATCCTGACTCGCTGAATACGCCTGACCGGCAGCCCGATCCTGGTGCCCGTTTCGCGTATTTGGCGCTTGCGCCCCTCCCTCAAGACAATACGCAACCAAACACCTTCCGCGTACTGTTTTTCGATCTCAACCTTTGCCGGCGCTGTCTTTACCCCATCATCAAGTACCACCCCTCTACGCCAGGTAGCCAATTGTTCGGCGTCGGGTTTGCGCGCAACAAGGACTCGATACTCTTTCTCATGACCATATCGCGGGTGCGTCAATCGATTGGCTAGCTCTCCATCATTGGTCATCAATACCAGACCTTCACTGTCATAATCCAACCTACCCACCAGGAAGCAGTGTCCGCCAAAATCAACCAGGTCAAATACGCTCCTGCGACCGTCGTTTTCTTGATGGTCAGAGAGGACATATCTGGGTTTGTTCAACGCGATATATTTTTTCCCCGGCAGGGATCGACCGATCTCTTTTCCATCGACAGTTATCTTGTCCCGCTTAAGATCCGCCTTCGCGCCAAGCCGGGCTACCACCCCATTGATGGATACGCGATTGGCAGCGATGATCTCTTCACAACTTCTGCGAGAGCCATATCCTGCCTGGGCGAGTATCTTCTGTAAACGAATTTCCATCACAATTTATCCATTACTCTTTCAAGATTCCGTTTGGTTCCACCGGCGACTCGAGTAGCTCGAACGGCGGCAGTTCATCAAGCGATGAAATTCCAAAATGTTGCAGGAAGTCCACCGTAATGCCGTATAGGATAGGGCGACCCGGCCCCTCAGCGCGACCTTGCTCCTCCACCAACCCTTTTTGCAGCAGACTCCTTAATACGCCATCGCTGCTCACGCCTCGAATGGCATCGATCGCTGGGCGGGTTATCGGTTGCCTGTAAGCGACAATCGTCATGGTCTCAATGGCAGCCCTGCTCAATTTCGCAGTCGCCTCCAAGCCCAGGAATTTCTCGATCTGCACCGCCGCACCCGGATCGGAAGTAAGCTGATAACGACCCGCATTATTTTGTAATTTCAAGCCTCGATTGATCAATGACAAATTCAGCGCCTTAAGCCCTGCTTCGATCTCACTACTTTTTCTATCGAGCGCCTCAGACATTTGATTGATTGTGACCGGTTCGCTCGAAACGAACAGCACCGCCTCGATCAATGCTTCGATAGATAATTGCTCTGCCTCATTCGAGTGTGCTGTCATGCTATAATTGGAAAATCCTTTTCTTAGAAAATCATTACTTCACGATGAATTTCGATTATAACTTACTCATCGGATATTTCCCTCAAGAATGAAGCTAAAAATTCCTTCTATATGTATCATCTTTGTGATGTTACTTCTGACCGTGTCTTGCCAGCCAAATCCTCGCATCGACCAGCAAGTATCCGTTACGATCAATCACGATAATCAAACCTCCCAGGTTACACTTAATTCCGGAGCCACCGTTCTGGATGCGCTCGAAGAAGCTGGGATCACGCTCGGGGCGCTGGACAAGGTCAATCCAGCCGTCATGGTGGATGTCGCTGAAGGCATGATCATCAATGTGATCCGCGTCCGAGAAGAGTTCGAAATAGAAGAACAATATATCGAATTCCAGCGACAAACTGTCCGGAACGAATCATTACCCGAAGGGCAAACGCTATTGATCCAACCCGGAATAAACGGCGCGCGGCAAGTAACCTACCGGCGCTTATTCGAGAACGATATCGAGGTTTCAAAAACAGAATTCAAGGTCATCACACTGAAAGAGGCGCAGCCGGAAATCGTTATGGTGGGCGTGCAAACGCCATTCACCTCCATCAGTATCCCTGGAACGCTGGCGTACCTGACCGCCGGAAATGCTTGGATCATCGAAGGCGCAACAGCTAATCGCCGCCCCATCGTCACGACCGGCGACCTGGATGGTCGTATATTCGAATTATCGCCAGACGCCGAATGGCTGCTCTTCACTCGAAAAACACCCGACTCAAGCGAAGAAAATATCAATTCATTGTGGGTGGTTAATGTCAAAGACAAACAACCCACTCCCATAAGCCTGTTCGTCAATAATGTCATCCATCACGGCGAGTGGGTTCCTGGCACAACCACTCGCTCATTCACCTATTCAACGGTCGAACCTCGCACAACCGCCCCGGGTTGGCAAGCCAACAATGACTTCAATATCATGTCAATAAGCGCCGAAGGCGCAATCACCCGCAGGCAGCAAATCATCGAACCCAATTCAGGGGGTATCTACGGGTGGTGGGGAACAGACTTCACCTGGTCACCGGATAGCACCGAGATCGCATATGCGCGCCCGGATGGAATTGGCTTGGTCGATTTTCAAGAAGGAGCAACCTCCCCACTGCTTGATATCCCCCCCCTGCAAACACGCGGCGATTGGGCGTGGGTACCAAACATCAGTTGGTCAGAAGACCATGCCATCATCTATACCACAAACCACGTTGCGGGCAATGGAATAACCAGCGTCGAGGCATCCCCATTCTTTGATCTGATCGCAATTCCTGTCGATACCGGGCAGCCAATCGCTATCGTTGAGGGAACCGGTATGTTCGCCTATCCGGTACTTTCGCCTTCGAACCAGGGCGGCAGGTACCAGATCGCCTACCTCCAAGCCGCATATCCCGAACAAAGCGAATCCAGCAGCTATGCTTTATACCTGGCAGATCGTGACGGATCGAATCGCACGAAAGTATTTCCCATCGACACTTCCGCCGGACTTGAGCCCCAAGAAATCTCGTGGATGTTCAGTGAAACCGATGCTAATATCAATGGGATCGCTTTCATCTACAAGGGAAACCTGTGGATCTACAATACACTCGCCAACCAGTCACAACAAATTACCGGCGATGAAACGATCACGAAGATCGACTGGAATTAATCCAATAATTTAGGAGATGGAATGAGGATTCTCATAACCGGCGCGGCAGGATTTTTAGGGTCTCATCTTTGCGAATATTTAATAAACAAAGGACACTTTGTCATTGGGATGGATAATTTTATTACCGGCAATCCAGCCAACCTCACCCCAATGGCTGGGAACCAGAATTTTCTGTTCATTCGCCACGATGTTTCAAACTTCATTTTTGTTCCCGGCAAGATCGATGCGATTCTTCACTTCGCCTCACCCGCAAGCCCAAATCCAACCTCGCCTTATGGTTATACGAATTTACCGATTCAAACCATGAAAGCCGGCGCGATGGGAACACACAACACGCTCGGCGTCGCAAGAGCGCACAACGCCAAATACCTTCTGGCTTCGACCAGCGAGATATATGGCGACCCATTGGAGCATCCGCAGAAAGAGACCTATTGGGGACACGTTGATCCCATTGGCGTCAGGTCTGTCTATGATGAAGCCAAACGCTTTGCCGAAGCCCTTGTCATGGCATATCATCGTTATCATGGCATCAACTCCCGCATCGTACGCATCTTCAATACCTATGGACCAAGGATGCGACTGGATGATGGCAGAGTGGTGCCTAATTTTATTCAGCAGGCTTTAAATCATGAGCCTCTGACAATTTATGGCGATGGTCAGCAAACACGCAGTTTTTGTTTCGTGGAAGACCTGATTGACGGTATTTACCGGCTGCTTATGTCCGATGAAAGCGACCCCGTCAATATCGGGAACCCTGACGAAATCACGATCCTTGATTTTGCTAAAATCATCAACCAGATCATCGGCAACCCGACCGAGATGGAATATCTACCCGACCTGCGCCTGGGTGACGACCCCCAGCGACGTCAACCAGATATTACCCGTGCAAAATCGATTTTAAGTTGGGAGCCCCATACATCCCTCGAAGCTGGCATTCGTGCGACGGTCCCATACTTCAAAGAAAAAATGGGCTTACATGAATAATAAAAAGGAACTGGTTCGCTTCGCGCGTTTCGCCGTCGTTGGGGCGATTGGCGCAGTTATCGACTTTGGCGTACTCAACTTATTGGTACAGGTCGTGAGATTGGATTTCATCATCGCCAGCGTGATATCGTTCGTGTGTGCTGTCATCAGCAACTTCATTTGGAATCGGCTGTGGACCTACCCTGAGTCACGCAGCAAACGCGTTCGAACCCAACTGACGCAATTCACGCTTATCAGCGTCCTTGGTCTGCTCATCCGCACACCCCTGTTGGCTTGGTTGGAGTCCGGATTGACTCGCTTCTTCACCGAAACGCTCACAATAAACCTGTTTACTCCCGTTTTTTGGGCACACAACACTGCGCTGGCAATCGCCATCGCTGTTGTGATGTTATGGAACTTTCTCGCAAACCGTTTTTGGACCTACAGTGATGTTCAATAGTGTTCCAATCCGATTATTACGTATGGGAGGGTAACCGATGGATCATCGTGAACGAATGATCGCATGTTTACAAGGTGAAATGATCGACCGCCCGCCGGTTTCATTTTGGCGTCACTTCCCGGTCGATGATCAAACACCTGAGGGCTTGGCAGCCGCAACCATGGAATTCCAGAAACGTTATGATTTTGATTTCATAAAAGTCACGCCCGCTTCTTCTTTTTGTATCAAGGACTATGGCGTCTTGGATGAATGGCGTGGATCGCCAGAAGGAACGCGCGATTATACGCATAGGATCATAAATTCACCGGACGATTGGAAGAAACTAACGCCATTGCACCCCAATAAAGGGTATCTGGCTGATCAAGTTCGCTGCCTCCGATATATCAATGACCTCAACACCGACCGGATTCCGGTCATCCAAACCATCTTCAGCCCCCTCGCCCAGGCAAAGAATTTAGTTGGTCAGGATAAATTGTTGTCCCACCTCCGAATGTATCCCGATGCTGTATTGGATGCCTTAGCCATCATGGCGAAATCAACCATGGATTTCATCGAGGAAATCAAGACGACCGGGATCGATGGCATCTTTTTTGCAGTCCAGTTTGGACAATCGCAATTATTGTCGCCTGCCGAGTTCGATCAATTCGAGCAGCCCTTCGACCTGCAGGTTCTCTCCACCGCTCAGGACCTCTGGATGAACCTGGTGCATCTGCATGGCGAAAATATCTACTTTAACAAGGTCGCGGACTGGCAAGTTCACATCATCAACTGGCATGATCGCCATACCCCACCAGATCTGGGCAGTGCCGCGGCGCTTTTTCCCGGCGCGGTTTGCGGCGGCGTACGTCGATGGGAGACAATGGTTCTGGGGACACCGGAGTTGGTAACCGATGAGGCGATTGACGCCCTTCGTTCTACCGCTGGACGAAGAACCATCCTGGGATCAGGATGCGTTCTACCGGTCTTGACGCCAACTGCCAATATCCTTGCAGCCCGCCAATCGGTCGAGCTTTTTTCAAAGTAGGATGCCAAAGAGTAACCCAAGGATCATAAGCGGTAGTGCCAAAGGGATTCGATTGCGATCGGTTCCTGGGACGTCAACCCGTCCCGTGACCGATCGGGTCAAAGAGGCGCTCTTTAATATCATTGGCGCCGATATTCTCGATTCATCCATGCTGGATCTGTTCGCCGGCACCGGCAGCATTGGCATTGAAGCCCTGAGCCGCGGCGCCAGGTTCGTCAGAATGCTCGATATCAACAAAACAGCCATCAATATATTGCACCAGAACCTGGAAAAAACAGGGCTGACTGAACGAGCCGATGTCGTTCACGTTAATTCGATCCAATATATCAACCGCCCCGCCAACCTGCCTTTCGACTATATTTACATCGCCCCACCACAATATCAAGGCACATGGCAGATCATTCTAAACGCGCTGGATGACAATCTAACCTGGTTATCCAATGATGGTTGGGTGATCGCACAAATACACCCAATAGAATATATGGAACTGGATCTTAAGAACTTGACGCGCATCGACGAGAGGGTTTACGGCAGCACACAATTGGTCTTTTATGCACGTTCTTGACGCACAAATTCGATCTTCAAATTATCCGATCGATCATAATACGTTTCGCCATAGAACAGCCCGCCGTTAGCACGGCATTGAAGCACTTCAGGGATAATCAAAGGAAGGTCCTCAACAACTGAATATTTATCAAGGTTGGCTACCGGTACCCATTCCAGTCGACCCTCGCTGGATGCTGCCATAGCCTCATCGTGATAAGTCCCATAAAATACAAAAATGATGACACCCGTATTACCATCGCCCTTTACATGGATGATGCCCGCCATATGAAGCGTCGTATCATGTAAACTGGTCTCTTCTGCCAGTTCCCGAATAGCAGCACAGTAAATATTCTCGCCCGGTTCAACGTGCCCACCCACACCATTATATCGATTCGCCCAGATATGTTTATCGGGAGCACCATGTATCAGTAGGACATGCTCCCGATCGAATATGAATATCAATGTCCTGGGTATCGCCAGGTATCGATCATTCGTGATGTGCTGATCTTCTAGACCCATCGATGATTATGATGCTTTGAGTTGTTCCCTGATGTCGTCGAGCCTGCCTGCACTGCCCAATTTTTCATTCTTTGCGGCGATGAAATCGGCATAAGCTTGCATGAATTCTTTGCCAATGGGTCGGAAATCGAACGTCTCGGGATGCGCCTTGAAATATTCCCGATGCACCCGTGTCCAAACCAACCGACCATCGGTGTCGATGTTGATCTTGGTGACCCCCAACTCAGCCGCATGTTTGAATTGGTCTGCATCGACACCTTTGGCGCCCAACAATTGCCCGCCAGCCGCATTGATGCGTTCCACTTCATCTTGCGGGACCGAACTGCTGCCATGCATAACGAGGGGAAATCCCGGTAGTGCCTTCTGTATCTTTTCGAGCACATCCAGCCTGATGGCTTGTGCACCGCTGAACTTGAATGCGCCATGGCTTGTTCCAATTGCCACCGCCAGCGAATCGCAGCCAGATCGTTGCACGAATTCCTCCGCCTGGTCTGGATCCGTCAATTTCGCATCCGCTTCGTTCACGTTGACGTGTTCTTCCACACCGCCCAGTTGCCCCAATTCCGCTTCGACAACGATCCCCTTGGCGTGCGCCGCAGCCACCACCCGCGATGTTATTTCAATATTCTTCTCGAAAGGCTCGTGGCTGGCATCGATCATGACTGACGAATAGAAACCGCTTTTGATGCAGTCATAACAGGTTTCTTCATCCCCATGATCAAGATGAACGGCGAAAATGGCGTCCGGGAAGACTTCATCAGCAGTTCGAATCATCGCTTCCAACATCTTCTTATGGGTATAAGAACGCGCCCCTTTGCTTATCTGGATGATGAATGGGGCTTTGCTCTGAATGCAGCCTCTAAACAGCCCCATCGTCTGTTCCAGATTATTGATGTTATATGCACCAATCGCGTATTGTCCATACGCAAATTCAAATAATTTCTTTGTCGTTACGATCATTGAATAATCCTTCCTTTATCAACTTAAGAACATCGGAACACCCATGAAATCGCGGATCTTGGGTTTATAGTTTTCGATATCGTAATACGATGGCACGTCAACGCGCTTCTTCCCTGCCAAAATCATCGTAACCGGTACGGTCGTATACTTCCCTGCATGTAGCGCGACCAATTTGCCGTATTCATTTCGTTGTATCAATTGCGACGCGAGGTTCCCAAATGATTGTGCCACCATACGATCCAACGAATCGGGCGCACCGGAGCGCATCATATAAGCTAACTGTTGGTACATGATATCCTGCCCGGTACGTTTTTTGATCTCATATGAAACGATCTCGCCGATCCCGCCAAGCTTGCGGTGACCATAGGCATCCGCATCGCCGCTCTCGATGATATCCCCACCCTCCATTACCGCGCCTTCAGAGATGGTCATAATGGCATAATTGGATGGATTATCGTGTTTGTCCGCCAGGAGGAAATCACACAGTTTATCGATCTTGAACGGCACTTCCGAAATGATTGCACGGTCCACATACGCCAAATACGCCGTAAACAGACTGGTCTCGCCAGAATTCCTGCCGAACAGCTCCACAATCCCAATCCTCTCGTGAGAACCAACGGATGTCCGCATAGCGGTTATCATTTCAACGCTGCGTGTAACGGCGGTCGAAAATCCAATGCAATAATCTGTTCCAAAGACATCATTATCCATCGTCTTTGGAATGGCTACAACCGGAAAACCCTCATTATGCAAACGAACCGTATAACTAAGGGTATCATCGCCACCAATGGTTGCCATCACATCGATTCCAAGGTGGTCAAGAACTTTAAGCACATGATCGGTGTAGTCCATCGTACCGGCATCATCGATGACTTTGCCGTAGTTCGACCCCTTCAGAAAATCAGGAATTCTGTTCTCGCCAACCCGCTGGGGGTTGGTTCTGGAAGTGTGTAAGAAAGTACCACCGGTTCTGTCAATTCGTCTTACATCTTCTTTCGTTAGCTCAGTGACCAGCTTTGTCTTCGCTTCTTCGGAATCCAGGTTGAAATTCAACAACCCTGCCCATCCACGTCGAATACCAAGCACTCGGTCTCCATTTTCAACCGCGCTCATGACCAGCGCTTTCATACATGGGTTTAGTCCTGGTACGTCCCCTCCTCCGGTTAATAATCCTATTGTCTTTTTTCGCATGATCGCCTCGAAAACTGTGATGATTCATCCTGATATGGCGGGATTGGATGCCATCTCCAGTATTGGCAATTGAAATGAGATCCGATTTCCCTGACCCGGCGACGACTCAATCTGCATTGTTCCGCCTAGCATTTCAACTCGTTCCATCAGGAGATTGATGCCATAGCCCTCTGAATTATCGACTTCTTTTTTATCCAATTCAACGCCATTATCAGTGACTAAAACTTTGATGGTGTTTCCCTCGATCGCCAAACTAACGGCAATTTGTGGTTTCATCGGTGAATCCTGGTTCAACCTGACTGCGTTCCCGATCAATTCCTGACAACCCCTGAACACGAATACTTCCAGGTAGGGTTCTAATCGGCGCTCAGGACCGGTGATTCTGAGCGACACATCCAAACCAGTCTGTTCATTAAAGGCTTCGACATAACGTCGCATCGTCGGGAAAAGCCCCAGGTCATCCAGGCTCATGGGACGCAATTCGAACACAAATGTCCGCACTTTTTGGAATGCAATCAATGCCGATTGTTTCAGTTTGGCAAGTTCTTGTTTTGCCCGCGCTTGATCGATCTCAAATAGCCTAGTGACGATATCCATTTGTACGATGAAATTTGATAGCGTTTGTGCCGGACCATCATGCATCTGCCGCGACAATCGTTGTCGCACTGCTTCCTGAGCGTTTATGACCATCTCCAGGTTTGCTGCAGAATTGTTTTTACCGATCTTGTCGCTCAGATCGGGCAATAATGTTTGGATATCTTCCAGCGTTTTGATATGTCGTTCCCAACCGGTTTTCTCCGCTTGAGTTTTTTCCGTCTGGATGCGCATCAACAACAGGCGCCGTTGCGTATCCATCGCCATAAGGTTTATCTTCTTGATCTCATCAGGCGGGACCGTCCCGGTGTTCGAGTAAATGTGTTGTAATTGACCTGTGATTTCAGTGTTTCGTTGGGTCAGTTTGGCTAAATCAGTTTGGCTTTGATCGATGATCTGCTGACATTCTTTCAGTTCTTGCTGCGCCTGTACGATCTCTTCCCGCAAATATTGACTTAGCTCAATATCTTGGTTGCTTTTATCAAGTTTACCCGATGGCATTAGTCCTCCGCGGTCAAGTTGCACCTGAAAAATTGCCTTACCGCATCAATCTGGGCAAGTATAGCATAACTGGTCTACACATTCAATTTATTGGTCTGGGGTGCTGAATAAATATACCGTCATATTCTCCCCGCCAGCGGTCAGTGAAAACACACCTTTTGATCGATACACAATCTGCAAATCCCGAGATAATTCAGGGTACCAGCCGGGGAAAACGATCAAATAATCCGCACCATTATCCGACAAATATTCTTCCAACGCATGTTCGTTTCTCATTATTGGGATGACATCCGGTGAGATCAAACCGGCAAGATCTATCATCCTGAGCGATGTGTAGTACCCGATCGCGCCGATATCGTGCACGGCGATAATGGCATCCTGATCGAGATGTTCGTTGACCCAAAACGCCGTATCAACCATCTCGGTATTGATGATCGCCACATCCTCAGAGAAGGCTCGCGCGCCCAAAATGATAAATCCCGCCCAAACCAATATCCCGGAAAACAACGCAACCTTCGATAACAGCCATTCGACCCGATTGAAGGTTAATTTTTCTTTGATAAAACGCGCATACCCCACCCACCCAACCAGGTAGAACACCGGCATTGCCGGCATAAGATATCTCCCGTGCTGGTAGGTCACCGGCAGCCGCAAAGCATAGATCATGACATAACCCAACGCCCACAAAATCATTGCCAAGATCCACACCTGGTGATTGTCGACACGAGACCGTTCCTGTTTGCGAACATTTATGATCGAGGCAACCGCATCGAAAAACGAATAAAGAAAACCGGGCACCAGGGAAGATTGCTCCCCCAACCCAGGGCATCACAATCAGACGTAAATAACGACTGATCAACGCTTCCTGAAGCAGGGTACTGTATTCAGCCTGTTTCGCATTAAAAGTATTAGGCAACCATGTCCCCCCCAGGTGGTGATTGAATACCACATACAAAGCCAAGATCAGGGAGAACACCGGTATAAATGCGAACCATGAATTGCGCGAAAGCCGGTATTTTGGGTTGAAAAATGCCACCAGTGCAACTGGACCGAGCCATGCGATCCCATCCGGTCTCGTCCATACAAGCGCCCCCATCACCAATGCCATTAATAACCATTTGGGTTCAGGGAATAGTAAGAGATAGATCAGCAAGAATTCAAGGAAAACATATAAGATTGTTTCCATTCCAGAGCCAGCCGCCCAGAGCAAATGCCACTCCCCGATTAGGAACAACCCCATCCACGGCATCGCTTCCCGCCTCCCCGAAACACAGCGGTAAATCAACTCTCCCAGGATGCCCACCCCGGCGAGCAATGCCCCCCCAAGTATGTACGTCCAAATGAATGGCTGCTTGATTAAGTAACCAATCGCCAGCAAAAAGGTCCATAACGGCGCGGTCGAGCCAGCCGAGACTACCCCTTCCCGGTAATAAAAATCACCCATTGCAACCAGGTTCCTGGCATACGTTTGATGGATCCAGGCATCGTCCAGTGGAAAACCACACCGATTATAGCGGCAGCTTGCGAATGCCATGATGCCCTGGCTCAATAAAGTGAATAACACCAGTGCCACCCACCAATATTTACCCAGATGATCCCGTTTTTCTTCCATGTTCTTTTTGGTTTCAACCATCATTGGTAGAGATGAACCTGAATATTTTTGCGTCCGTCAAATTGCCAATATAATCCAATCCGGGAAGATCGCGCGGATTTTCATATAAATCGTCCAACCCATTGACATGATTTTCTTCGATGATCAAGAGTTCAGCCTCGTATATATCAGCAACTTCAAGCGTCGTGTGGATATCTCCGTCCGGGATGACGATCGCGGGTTGGTTGGTTGCCAGGTAAAATCCTGGCGGATCATTAATCATAACAATACTATCTTCGGATATATCCATCGCCATCAACTTTTCGGATAGCGCATGGTGCTTTTGCCACCCTGCCGACCATTGATTTTCATGTGATGATGGATCGAATACCAACGAATAACTGATATAGGTCGTAAAGATGAGTCCCACTACAACCAGTAAGGCTGAGAAAAATCGCCATGCTTGCGCCCCATCCCATCGTCTTTTATCAGTCATGAATTGGACAAAAGCATCCAAGCCAACAGCAGAACTTATCCAAAACATCACCTGAAAGCCTGCGCCGGAGTGGAAAAACCCTCCCCGCATACCGGCATACGGGTACACCACCGTCATCACAGTCAGCGTCAGCAGCCAGAGAAATATGGCTGTGCGAAATTCAACCCTTTTCCTGAGTTTGATAAATCCGATCACCGTTAGCGGCAATAAATAGATATTATTTTGAACCGCAACGAATGTCCCGATATTATTACCGAGCGCCGATAAACGATCCTTGAGAATATTATCCATCCCGGAAGAAAGCCAGAATTGAGGGGTTAGGTTGGATGGTGGGAATGTGAACAACTGGTCGTAGTCCGTCAACCACAGCACCCTGGCGCCAACCGGCGACATCAGGGAAGAATACAAGGATAAGTTTCGCCAGTACCATAAACCCATGGGAAGCAAGTACCCAACGATCATCAACAATAAGTACATTGGAGGGTGGCTGATCGGTTGTTTTTCCTCATGCTTTTGTTTCTTGTTGAAGTTGGCAATCAACCACAGCAACCCCGCGGTAATGAACCACATCAGACCATCCGCGCGGGTGAGATGCATCAACCCGCTGATCACACCCAAGCAGAACCATTGTCGCGCATGAGATTGGCTCGTGCGAAAGATACGATGGACCGTAAAGAAATACATTCCACCCAATAAGACATAAACGATAAAACCATCCGTCGTCACGAAATATGGAAGATAATAGCCCGGAAACAACGCCAGGTAACCGGCAAGGATGGCAAACTTCCGTTCTACCCCTAAACCAGTCGCAATCAGCACAACAACAACCGGCGTGAAGATGAACAAAAGGACGAACAACAATCTTGCTGAGAAGAAAGAAGCGCCGCCGGTCAGCCACATTCCGCCGGTGGACAGAATCGAAACCAAAGGCATCCAATAGGTATGCGATGGTCTTGGCAGCGTATCGATTCCATCCAGGTAATTCCATACATATGGCTCGGTGAACCCGTTACCATTGAAGAGTTGCACGCCGCCGGCGTAATAATACTCGGCATCCATATAACCGGGAGCCTTGACCAATGAAGATATGAACATTGCTATGGCAACATTAATCGCCAGCAGAATCGCAGCGGCTTTCAAATCCACCGAAGGTCTGTTAACGTCGTTCATAAACGTGGACTTCAAGGTCATTCCACTGATATCGATCGGCCTCCCGCATCATGTCGTCGAGTTTGATCAGTGCGGGGTGTCCCGCCTGTCCGAGCTCCAAATAATCCGATATCGTGGTTGAAAATACGACGAAATACACCCGCTCATAGCCATCAATTGCCCGGCTGAGATCGGTTTCAGGGAATAGAGCAAGTGCTTCTTGTGTTGCGATTGCCAGCGTATCATTGCTGGAACCCGGGGCATCTGCCAGGAATTTTTGTGGGGTGGTTCGATCATAAACATATGCCGGGAAAAAACTCAATTTATTGTCATGCAATATCAGGTTTTTATCATCAGCGATAGACGCCAGATATGAAACCATCGACCGGAAAGGGGCTCGAGGAAAACTGGCATAGCTATATTGACCGGGAAGCGATAAGATCGAGGATGCGAGTATCATTGACATCAGAACAGCAGCCATAAACCTTGGCTTAATGGATGCAATGGCGCAGCCCACTATCGCAGAATAAGCCATATACGAAAAAATGAAGCCTCGAGGAACAAACACAGGGCGTATCGCGTATGAAAGTATGAATAATGCAGATGGTGGAAAAACTGCCAGGGTGGTAAATAATAACACCCCAGGGTCTTTCCTCCTTTGATATAGTGAAATAACAACCACAATGAATAAGAACAAACTGCAAACTAGAATGACACCGATCTTTACATTCGGTAATGGCAAGTTGCCGGTGGTTAATATGATTGCCTGGATTATCTCCACCCAGCCGGGTTTCAGCGTCCAAAAAGCATTCTGGATTTTCTCAAGTTGCCCCGGCACCTCCAACATCCATGGCAGGAAGCCGATCGCAATCAGCAATTGCATCAACATGAGCCTCGATTGCCCCTTCCAATTCCTCTTGACCAGCAGGTAAACATTCAGTGCCAGGATAGAGAAGATCGCCAGGTTATGTGTGTACAAGGAAATCGTTCCGGTCAGCAGCACACCGAGAATCGCGGAATGATTTTTCCAGCCAAAATCCGCCCGCTCCCAGCGCTGAAAGAAAAATACATATCCGGCTATACCCGCAGCCAACAGAGAATACATCCGGATATCTTGGGCATGGTAAATCATCAAGGGTGAAACGGCTTGAATCCCTGCGGCGATCAGCGCCGGCACTTCACCGATCATTTCTTTAATCGATAAATAAAGGAATAGGATCGCCAGTAGATTTAGGATCACCGACAAAAATCTTTGCCACCCGATTGATGAACTGAATAGCTGCCAAATGTGTAACAAGAAATAATATAAAGGTGGCATTGTATCTGCGCTCGTCCCTTTGATTATTTCATCAAACCCCTTCTCAGAAAGTAACATCGAAAAGGCATCATCATACTGGATACTCCGGGATTCGATAAAGATAACCCGAAGTATGAACGCTAAAATAAATATGCCCACCAGGTATATTTTTGATCGATTATTATTCATGCGACCGAGTTGATTTCTTCATACCACAAACTGGCTGGTCGTATTGCCCACCATCGAAACCAGTACATTAATAACATCAGTAACGCCGGCAATGGAAGGAACATTACAGGGCTTTGCTGGGGTTGCAAGCCATATTCAAGCGTGCTGATGAAGATGATCCATATCCCAATCAGTAAGACCAGCATCATGATGATATTGATCATCTGTCCGTATGTTTGCCACCGCTCATCGATGATCTGCATGACATAAACTAATACGGGCATCATGATGATGAAGTTTCCCGGATCGGTCTGGATAAATAGCCATTGTGATGCGACCAGCGTAAAACACAGCGTCCAATAGAAGCGCCTGAATAGCTTATGGCGTCCAAACCACCATTCGACGATCAATAGAACCGCTAAAATAATGACAATCGCAACGCTCACCCTTCTGCCAAATGAAGGGAATATCTCAGTCATCGCGGCAATGATCGTACCAGGCGGGTTGTATCCTGGATAACGCAACACCTCTCTAAGATTCTGTACGATCCAATCCGGAATCAACAGGGCGCTTGCAAACCCAAGTAACAAAACACTCCCCCCCAACCAGAAGATAATACGCCATCGTGATTGTTTGATCGCCCAAAGGACGATAAACACCAGGACGACCAAAGTTACTTGTGGCTTGATGGTGGTCAACGCCAACAAAACACCCGCCAATTCGTCGCGTCCATCGCGTATCGCCAGAAAGGCGCCTGCAAGCCCCAGGGCGATCAATAGGACGACATTCCCGTTGATCAACGGGCGCA
>JABLXM010000106.1 GCA_013177815.1 Anaerolineae bacterium
CCAAGCCCAACCGAATGCCCTTGATGACCAGGTCCGCCAGATATCCAGCGATCCCACCAACGATGATCCAAATAATGATGCTTGTTAAATCCATGTCCATCCTCCTTGAACGTATTATCAGTAATTCTAACACTTTTTACAACGCGGCGGATGAATCATGACATCGATGTCCAACGCTAAGTTACCACCACGGTCTTGGCTACTTTTCCTGCGCATCTCGGTATAACGCCTGGGCTTTTTGGTTTGCCCTGGCGATCAATTGCGCTTCATCGAACCGGGTGAACGCGCCGGCTTCGAGCACCAGGTCGCCTTCGATGAACACCGAATGGATATTACATTCATCACCGGAGTAGACCAGGCTGGCGATGGGATCGAAACATGGGGTGGTGTTGGGTCTGTCAAGATCGACGACGAGGATATCAGCGCGTTTGCCGGGTTGCAACGTTCCGATCTGATCCGCCATCCCAATGGTCATGGCGCCTTCTTTCGTCGCCATGGCGAAGACCTGATCGGCAGACAAAGCAGCCGGATCCCGCAAGCTGACCTTTTGCAGCAAAGCCGCCGATTTCATCACCTCTATCAGGCTTTGGCTGTCATTACTGGCGGCGCCATCGGTGCCAAGCCCAATTGGGATACCACGCCGGTTGAGTTCGCGCACAGGCGCAGCGCCCGAGCCCAAGATCATGTTGGCGACCGGATTATGCGACACTTTTACCTGGTAACGTTCAAAGCGCTCGAAATCTTCCGGCTCCAAACGAACCGCGTGCACCGCCAGGAAATTAGGTGCCATGATTCCAAGTTCCTCCAGCAGGGTGGTCGTACGCTTGCCATAGCGTTCCAGGCTGAACTGGTCATCATCGGCGGTTTCGAGCAAGTGCATGGTATAGACCATGTCATTGGTTCGGGCGTAAGCGGCGCCTTCGGTCAATCCCTGCGAGGTCATCGCCCAGATGACGCTGGGCGCCAGCGCGAAAGTGATGCGGGGGTGCCGCGCATACATCGCCCTCAGGCGGTCGACATCCGCCAGGGTCTCCGGCACCGGTTGCCAAGTGACCGGCAGGCGGTCCGTGCCGGGCATCTTGTCGATATCGGTCAGACCACGCGCCAGCACGCCGCGAATGCCGCAATCGTCGAAGGCGCGCAAGACTGCATCCGCCAGGCAGGGTTTTACATTGGCGTACATGAAATCGACTAGCGTCGTCGTGCCGGTACGAATGGCTTCCATACAGCCCACCATCGCCGCCAGGTAAACTGCTTCGTCGTCCAACAAGGGCATCAACAAGCGAACAGACTGGTTCATCCAGTCCATGAACGGCAAGTCCTTGCCCAACCCGCGCATAAAGACCTGGAAGAGGTGACAATGGGTGTTGATGAAGCCCGGCAACAACAATTTTCCCCCCGCGTCCCATGTTTTCGGCGCAGTGTAAACATCGGACAGGTCCTTACGGCTGCCAACTTTCAGGATGCTGCCGTCCGCGACCGCGATGGAAGCATCCACCATCACACCACCCCGCCCTTCTTTACGCCACAGGGTCGCGTTCTTGATGATCAGATCCGCGTTCTTTTTCATCATCTCCTAAATCTTGGGTAATTTCAATCCCGGTAAAACGAATCCTTCAGCAAATCTTCACGCAGGGTTCCACCCACGAAAGTCTTCCCGGTGGCATAGTTGGTAATCTCGTAGCGGGCAACGGTATGGATATCCTTATCCACAATGTAAAAATCGCGCTGACCTTCTTCGAAGATATCGATGAAACGTTCACCATAACGACGGGACGCACTGAACGGCGCGGTATTAATGACCGCTTCGATCTCTTCGTCGCTACAATCCACCACATAGCGCACGGTAACGCCGTACAACAGTGCGGTGTTGACGCGATCCATGGCTTTTAATTCATCCTTGACCGGCGGTGCAATGGGACAGGAACCCATCCCACACACGATCTTGCCAATATCCAATCCCTTGCGGAACAAACGCCACACCGACGCCTCGACCGTGCGCGAGCACACTTGAATGGAACCGGCGATGCTGGCGGTTTTCGTCGCTAAAATGTACACGTTTTCGGTTGGTAATTTGCAGCCCTCGGCGACCATCTCGGCGACGCTTTCATCAGGTATCTCCTGGGTTTGGGCGGCAAAGACGGTCTCGTGATGGATATCCTGGTAATGCCAGGACTGCGAGAAGATATCGTTGCGGGCAATGGCGCGCGCCGGACCGGAACCGATCGGATTGATATAACCTGGAATATCCTTGCCGGGCATCTTCCAGCCAGAAAATTGCGAGGAGAGCGTGGCTTCGACCGGGTGATCGATATAAACATCGATCGACGGTAAAGACAGTTCGCCCAGGTTGAACTGACCGAAATCAACGTGCCCCATGCCGCCAATGGTGGCTTCGACGATCAATTTACCCGCCTGCCATCCACCAGGCGCATCCACCCCCATATCCACAACCGTGGCGCCATTCTTGAGATGGTGCACCTTGCAATTGAGCTGCTCGGCGAATGGCAGGATCTTTTCCTTGACGATCTGGACGGCTTGCTGGTTGATGCTGAACATTTTCCCTCCGAAAGAAGTTGTAATAATGCGGCTTTCAATTTATACGCCGTTAGTTATATAACCCAACGAACGGCACAGCGTAATCAGGCACACGGTTGGCGCTGAACGCTAGTGTTTGATATATGGCTTTCCCATTGCCGCCGGCGAACGCACTTTGCCAACCACACCCGCCATCGCCACCATCGCCAGGATGTATGGGATCATGAGGAGGAATTGGTATGGGATTCCGAGGCTCATCACCTGGATTTGCATTTGAGCTGCATCGGCGGCGCCAAAGAGCAGGCTTGCCAACAAGACACCCCAGGGGTTGTATTTACCCAGGATGATCGCCGAGATCGCAATCCAGCCCCTGCCTGCCGTGAGGTTTTCGGTAAAGTATGAGGTTTGGGTCAGTGACAGATAAGCCCCCCCCAATGAAGCCAGCACGCCGCTGACGATAACCGCTAAATAGCGATATAGGATGACATTGACGCCAGCCGTATCCGCCGCCTGGGGATTTTCACCGACCGCCCTAAAGTTCAACCCTTGCGTTGTTCGGTACAGGAACAGGGCGGTCAAAATGACCAGCGCCCAGGCGAAATAAACCATCCAGTCATGCGTGAACAGCACGGCGCCAATGAATGGAATCTCTTTTAGGGCGCCAAAATCGATTTTCTTGAACAGTGTGGCGGCAGGGACGGTATCGCTGATCCCGATCAAGCGGAACAGGAAGCTTGTCAAGCCCAAACCCAAAATGCCAATGCCCAGACCAATGACAAGCTGGCTAACGCGGAGTTTGATCGACGTAAATGCCAGCAGAAGCCCCAGCAGGGCGCCCGAGAGCATGCCGAGTAACAGACCGATCCACGGGTTTCCTGTCTTGTATGACCCATAGTAGCCGAAATATGCCCCACACAGCATCATGCCTTCCAAGCCGAAGTTGTAGATGCCGGCTTTTTGTGAAAGCATCCCTCCCAGACTGGCAAACAGCAAGGGGGTAGCCATCCGAATGGACATCGTCAGCCAGGTAATAACCGTTGTCATCATAAAATTTTCCATTATGCCCGACCCCCGATGACGGTTTCGGATAATTTATTGGTGAGATAGCCACTGGCGATCACGAAGATGATGATCAACCCTTGAATCACGTTCAACAATGGGAACGGCACACCTGCCCCACGCTGCATGGCGCCCATACCGACCCGGATGACAGAAAACAACAGGGTCGATAGCACTATCCCGACCGGATGATAGCGCCCCATGACCGCCACACCGATCCCGTCGTATCCATAGCCTAACGAAAAACCATTGGAGACTTTATACTGGGTACCCAACAATTCAATCGCACCCCCCATCCCCGCCAAACCCCCGGTCGTAACCAGCGCGACGATGGTGACCCCCACGATATTGACGCCGGCGTATGAAGCGGCTTTTAGATTGGCGCCAACCATTCGCATTTGATAACCGACCGGTGTGCGATACAGCAGGTAAAAAACACCAACCGTGACGACCAGCGAGATGACAAAACCCAGGTGCAGGGGAGTTTTTGAAAGGATGATCGGGAGTTTGGCGCTCGGTAAGATCGTGGCAGATACATACAGATAACTATCCGCCGGCTTGAGCGGTCCGTGGATCAGATACTCCACCAGCAAAACCGCCACATAGTTCAACATCATGGTGTTGATCAGTTCATTCGAGCCAAGGAGTATTTTCAACACGCCGGCGATGCCCGCCCATATTGCGCCAAACAATACGCCAGCTAAGATTGCCAGCGTTACATGCAGAACCGGGGGAAGCCCTTCGACATAAGCGGCTACAAGCACGGCGCCGATGGCACCTGCGAGTATTTGCCCTTCGGCGCCGACATTGAAGAACCCTGATTTATGCGCCACGGTGAAACTAAGACTTGAGAATAGCAGCGGAACGAAACGGGTGAGCGTCTCACCGAAGCCGTAGCGGTTTCCAAAGGATCCTTTCCACAAATAGGAGATCGCCTCCCAGGGATCGATCCCTACCAACGATATCAGGAGGGCACCAATGAGGAGCGCGAAGAGTATCGCCATGACCGAAATGAACACAGAAACAAACCCCATGTTATTCTTGGCGAACCGTAACATCGTTTCTTTGAACGTCGATGATGTCTGCTTGATGTTCGTTAATTCACTCATGCTTTCCAGTCCGGTGTTGTGAATGAATAAAGCTCTCTCCCCGGTCGTGATGGACCGGGGAGAGAGGAAATCAGGTTACTCCAGCAACCACAAGTAATTTTCGTTGGCGGGTGTTTCCACCTTCCCATCGATCATATCCTGCGTTGCCAGTTCCACTTTGTCGATCACATCCTGCGGAACAGCCGCATTGAATGGCGCCAGGTATTCGACCCCTTCTTTCACACCCAGAACATACGTCTTGCCCCACTCCAGGTCGCCATTGATCAAACCCTCAACCGCCAGCGTCAGGTAGCGTCCGTTGTCCAGAATATTGCTGGTCAGAACAAGCTCCGGAGCCAACGGGTTGCGATCGACAACCGAGCCAATCGCGTAGACCCCGGCATCTTTGGCTGCCTCGATCACACCCGCGGTGCCCATGCCGCAGTTGCCGTAGACGATATCCGCGCCGCCGGCAATCGCCGCCGTTGCCATCTCCTTGCCTTTCACCACGTCGTCAAAACTGCCGGTGAACAGGTGAATGATCTCCGCGTCAGGATTATAGAGTTGGGCGCCGGAATACATCGCGTTAACCATGCGGTAGGCGGTCGGCGATTGGGAAACGGTGACCATAGCAACCTTATTGGTTTTGGTCATCAGACCCGCCACAACGCCCGCCAGGTACGCTCCCTGCCAGTTGGTCGAATCCAGGGCGACAACATTCGGGTAATCAGCCTTATAGCCGGAAACACCAAATTTGACATCCGGGAACTCCGCCGCCACTTCGTTAACGGCGTCCGTGAAGTACAGTTCATGCGCGTAAACCAGATCATACCCTTCGGCGGCGTAACTACGCAGCACATCTTTCACTGTGGCATCGTTGACGCTTTCCTGATAGCTGACATCCAGGTTGTATTTATCCTTCAAAGCCATCAGGGCATTATAACCATCCTGAGCATAGCCGCCATCCTTGATGGTGGTATTGAAGATCACGGCAACCCGCATTTGTTTTTCAGGTTCAGCGGTGGGTGGCACAGCCGTCGGTTCAGCCGCAACCTGGGTCGGCACGGCTTCGGTGGGTTCCTCCGGTTCAGGGGTGGCAGCAGGTGCGCAGGCAGCCAACATGCCGACCAGCACCGCAATGACCAATAACACACTCAGTTTCTTCATGATTTCTCCTCATGTTGTTGGTAAGTAAGAAAAGCTTCTCGTGTACATATTCATCGATAGATCACGTGATCAAATATTTGAAACCTGTCGCCTCCTTTCAAAGGCTGACCGCCTGTTTCTTCGAGCCAGCCATCATCAACCCGATCTCCTCGATGCTGGTTTCAGAATCAGCCTGCCCAACGATCTCGCCTTCATACATGACCAGAATCCGGTCGGATAATTTGCGCACTTCTTCCAGGTCGGTGGATATCAAGAGAATGGTGATGCCATTGGCACGCGCTTCCAATAACTTCTTATGCACATACTCGATCGCTCCCACGTCCAAGCCCCAGGTCGGCTGCATCACCAGTAAGAACAAGGTCTTTTTGGAGAACTCGCGTCCTATGATGACCTTCTGCTGATTTCCGCCAGATAAATTCTTGACCGGCACATTGATGCTGGGGGTGCGAACATCATATTCATGGACGAGTTCCGTTGCGAACTTCGCAATGGCGTTCTTCTGTAACGAAATTCCGTTGGTGAATGGTTTCTGGTAATGCGTCTCCAGGATGGTGTTCTCTGCCAGTGAAAAATCCATCACCAAGCCCTGATTGCGGCGGTCGGCGGGGATATAGGACATGCCCATTTCGATCAATTGCCGGGTGGTTGCCTGCGTGACATCCTTATCGAACATCGTGATGCGACCGGAGGTGGGCTTGCGTAATCCGCTGATGATCTCCGCCAGTTCCTTCTGTCCGTTCTCATCGACGCCGGCAATGCCAACGATCTCGCCTTCGCACACCCTGAATGAAATATTGTGCAATAGATTGCGATGGAGGTTGTGATGGTCTTTGAGCGCCAGGTCTTCGATCCGCAGCACTTCCTGCCCGCATTTCGATTCACCCTTGTCATACTTGCCGATCACTTCCCGACCCACCATCAACTTCGAGAGTTCATGCTGGTTGGTATCTTTTTTATTGACCGTGGCGACCAGTTTGCCATCGCGCAGCACGGATATGCGCTCGCTGATCTGCATGACCTCATTCAATTTATGTGAAATAAAGATGATGGTCGTACCCTTCTGATTCAGGTCTGTCAACATCTTGAATAATTCCTGGCTCTCCTGCGGCGTCAAGACCGAGGTCGGTTCATCCAGGATCAATAATTCGGCGCCTTTATAGAGCGCCTTCAAGATCTCGATCTTCTGCATCATGCCAACGCTGATCTCTTCCACCAATTTGTCCAGATCAACCGTGATGCCGAATTTGTCCGCCACCTTGAGGATCTCCCGGCGAAAATACTCTTTTTCGAGGCTGGGCGGTTTGGGCGATGTCTGCCCCAGCATGATGTTTTCCAATACGGTGAAGTTGGGGATCAACATAAAGTGCTGGTGAATCATACCGATGCCGTGCGCAATGGCATTCTTGGGCGTGTTGTGCTCGTATTTTTCGCCCTCGAAATAGATCTCACCACTATCCTGATGATACAACCCACACAGGACATTCATCAGGGTGGATTTTCCGGCGCCGTTCTCGCCCAGCAGCGCGTGAATCTCACCCCGATGGATATCCAGTGAGACATCATCCAGCGCGATTACACCGGGAAAGGATTTACGGATATTTTTAAAAGTAAGATAAACCTGATCTGGCATTAGTGCAGCTCCCCGTGGCAAGTCGTTGTTACCATTAATTCGATCCGATCTTTGTGCAGTGGGCGTTGCTTAAGAACATGGTGCGATGGTGCCCATTCAGCAGGGATACGAATACCAATCCTCCCCGCAAAAGCTGCGCCATTCGTATGGGACTGGATCTTATCACCTGTTATTGTTTATTATCATAAGATAAACAAATGCGGCAAACGGACTATCGCTATTTGTAATAGCCAATAGATATATACTAGCAAATTGTGACAGTATTGTCAACTATTATTTAATATTGATCAATAAATTTAGTAAAAATGAATGCGCATTGTATAAATGTTTCGTGTGACCGATCATCCGGGTAACATTTGACCAGTACCATCCAGATCAGTAATAAAGCTCCTGTAAATATTCCTCACGGATCTCACCGGCTTTGAAAACGCTGCCGGTGGCGTAATTCATGATCTCGAACACTGCCACGCCGTGGATATCTTTATCGGTTTTGAAGATATCGCGCCCGCCCTCTTCCAGCATTTGAGCAAACGGATAGCCATAGCGTTTGGCAGAGCAGGTGGGCAGTTGATCGATGACCGCTTCGATCTCGGCATCGGTGCAATCCACGATGTAACGGACGATCCCGCCATACAACACCGCCACATTCACCCTGACCATGGCTTTGAATTCATCCTTGACCGGCGGCGCGATCGGGCTGGAACCCATACCGCAAATCACCTTGCGAATATCGAAACCTTTGGTATGCAGCCGCCATACGGAGGTCTCGATCGTCCGCGAGCATACCTGAACGCTCCCGGCAATGCTGCCGGTCTTGGCTGCCAGGATATAAACATTCTCGGGCGCAATATGGCAGGCTTGCGCGATCTCGTCCGCCAAACTTTCATCCGGCAGCACATCCGCCTGGAAACCAAAAACGGTTTCATGGTGGGTATCGACATAATTCCAGACTTTGACGTATGGATCATTCTGGGCAATGGCGCGCGCCGGTCCGGAGCCAAAGGGGCGGATATAGCCAGGGATATCCTTCATCGTCATGGGCCAACTCGAGAATTGCGAAGATAAACTAGCAACCTGGGGATGATCGATATAGACATCGATCGACGGCAAATCGTACTTACCGCATTGGAAGCGACCGAAATCGACATGACCCAGACCGGCGATAGTGGCATCGATGAACAATTTCGCTGCCAGCCAGCCACCGGGAGCTTCGATGCCCATATCCACCACCGTTGCACCATTCTTGAGCACCGTTCGGGTGCAATTCAGTTGCTCCACATAGGGCAAGATTTTTTCCTTGACGATCCTGACCGCATCCTCACTGATACTGAACATCACAACACCTCCCAAGAAGAATTGAACTACGTAACTCCTATACGAACGACCCCCCGACGACCACATTCCGAGATCTTTCGGAACTCAAAGCCCTGCCGGCGCAGGGCAGGAATGACGATATCCAGCGTATCCACCAACCATTCCACGCGGTCGTGGCAGGCGATGATGGCGCCGGGCACAGCCTGGCTCAGGATACGCCCGGCGACCGCCTGCGCATCCGGTCCTTCCCAATCACGCACGCTATAACTCCACAGGATGATATCGAACCCTTTTTCCACGAAGGTGGTTTCCACTTCCGGGGTGAGCAAGCCCATCGGTGGGCGCAGCAGGCGCGGATAGAACCCCAACGCCCGCTGGATGATCGCCTGCGTCTGTTCGACTTCCTGCATACAATCCTCGATCGGCAGTTTATCGAATTCCGGGTGGTTGTAGGAATGATTGCCAATATCATGCCCGGCTGCCAGGACCCGGCGGGCACAATCCGATTCGAGTTCCAAACGCCTACCTTCCATGAAAAAACCAGCCTGTACGCCGTGCCGCGCCAGCGCATTCAAGAGGCGGTCGGTCGCCGGCGGATTGGGTGAACCATCGAAGGTCAGGTAGAAACACTTTTTCTCTTCCAAAAATTTCACATTCGCAATGGTGCCGTTCAGGCTGCCAGCCTGCCCGACTCCGCAAGTATCCGGCGTGCATCGTTCAAGTACGCCAGGTTTTGTTCCAAACCGCCCGCCACGATGTTGAGGATCATCACATCCAGTTGATGATCATCCACCAACTGGCGGAAGGTCTGGCTGCATTCCTGCGGCGTACCGATGATCTTATACCCCTTCAACATGTCCAGCGTGATGAATTGGCGCGCTGCCTCGGCACCGCTCAAGTTGATTGCCGCCCTGATCGATTGGATCTGGTCATCCGTCATGAATCCCTTGAGCTGGCGTTCCGGTGTATCCGCAACGACGTTGGGAAAGAATCTGGAGGTATCCTCGATCATTTTAGGCGTGAAGGCGATGCGGTCCAGGAACACGCGCAGGGGTCTGCGACCGCCGGCTTGGCTGCCCTGCGCGACCAGCTCCAAGCCCTCACCCAGGTCAGCTTTCACCATCATCAGGGCACCATCAGCCAACTCGCCAGTCAGCAGGCACATCTTCTCGCCGCGCGGCGCGATCCAAATGGGTATATCGCCCTGGTTGCCCATGCTGATCTGCGCGTCCGTTACCCCATAACGTTTACCCTGGTAGGAAACCCGCTCACCACGCCACAATCGCCGCAGGATCTCCACCGTGTCGCGCGCCACGCTCAACGGCGCTTCACGTGGGATGTTCATCGGGTTCAACACCACCGACCCGCCGGCAATCAGGGTGGCAAAAGCGCGCCCGCCCGAAAGATCATTGAGGCTGGCGACGGCAGCAGCGGTAACCGCCGGATGGCGCGTGTAACCGTTGGTGCAGGGCGCCAATTTCATGGTATGAGTCTCGCGCGCCACCGCGCCCAACAATATATAGACATCCTGCATGAACCCCTCATCCGCCAGGATCAGGTATTCATACCCCAGTGCTTCGGCGCCAACCGCCAAGTCGACGACCTCCCCGGCAGGCATATTCGGGATGATGTTGATGCCAAGCTTTACCATGTGCCATCCTTTCCGTGTATTGTCCGCTACAACATCGCGTGTCAATCCCGCTCCTGCGTGGCGGAATAAGTGCTTTTTACTGTGTAGATCGTATCAGCGGCGCCCATTTGCCGGTCCGGGGCAAACGGGGCGATATCGACGAGGTCGCACCGCCCGGTCGTGACCAACTGTGTCAGCACCTCACCTGCCAACGGCGCGTGAACGATGGCAGAACGGTAGGATGCTGCCAG
>JABLXM010000107.1 GCA_013177815.1 Anaerolineae bacterium
TCTGGCGCTGCACGACCGCCCCGACCCATTGGCGTTCGATGCCATCCGCATCTCGGTCGAACAAGCTTGCCGGCAGGCGGGCATCCTGCCGGGGGATGTGGACCTGTTGGAACTGCACGATTCGTTTTCGATCTATGCCGTGCTTGCGCTCGAGGCAGCAGGATTTGCCGAGCGCGGCAAAGGTTGGCAGATGGCGCAATCCGGCGATCTGGCGTTGGCGGGCAAACTACCCAGTCAAACCTTCGGCGGGTTGAAAGGGCGCGGCTTTCCGGCAGGCGCTGCCGGGATATACCAGATCGTCGAGGCGGCGCTGCAACTGCGTGGCGCAGCGGGCGCCAACCAGGTAAAGAAAGCCAAACGGGCCCTCGTTCAATCGTTGGGCGGACCGGCTGCCACCGCCATCACGCACGTGCTGGAACGGGTGGCGTGACCGAACATCCGGTATTCAGGTAACATGACTCATCCCGCCCGTTGTATAATCGCTATATGACTTCGGAGAAGACTTATACCCTGCACCCCATCGGCAAAGTGTGCCGCGACGTGGATGGCATCTTCATCAACGTTGATGAACGCTACCGCCCGGCGCTGCAAGACCTGGCGCACTTCAGCCATGTGCTGGTGCTGGCATGGGCGGACCAGTTCGACACGCCCGAGCATCGCAGCCGCACCACTGCCAATCCGCCACACGCACCAGACCGCCCAACCGGCATCTTCGCCACCCGCTCGCCGGTGCGTCCCAACCCCATCCTGTTGACCCCCTGTCGCCTTTTGGGAGTCGATCAGACTGCCGGGCGGGTCATGGTGGAAAACCTCGATTTTTACGACGGCACGCCGGTGCTCGACCTCAAAGCATATTACCCGGTCTCGGACCGGGTGCGCGAAGCCCACATCGCGCCCTGGCTGGTGGACTGGCCCCAGTGGCTGCCTGAAGAAGGCTTAGGGTTGGATGATATTCCCAGGGTTTGACCCTGCGACCCCTTTCCCACCCACCCTGATTCGTAGTAACCTCCCACCCCTAACCCGCCCTGCCGGGATCGCTGCCACCCCTGGAGCGAAGCGCCTGCCGCATCATCCACACCATGCCGGCTGTTGGTATCGTTTTCCGGCGACGCGGTCGTATTTGTTCCCCACCCCCACCAGCCTGGTTGAGCGATGCACGGCTCAGTCGTCGAACGATTCCATCGATATCGCTGCCAGCGCCACCTGGACGACGCCCCACATCAGGATGAAAGCCCCCAGCGGAGCCAGTATCAAACCGGCGCCCCAGGCACCAAAGAGCGCCCCCAGCAACACCCACACGCTCAGGATCAGCGCACCCAACACGATGCCGGTAAACATCACCCAGCGTGAGCGTCCCCTGGTTTGTGGCAATTCGTCCAGCCGCCACAGGCGGGCATCCGGTCGTTCCTCGCCTTCGAGCGCCTGTGAACGGTACTCGATATCGGACACCTCCTGCTCACACCCCGGCATGTCTCGCATGTCGAATTCCTCAAGCGGGCGCAGGATGACCATCGCTTTGCCGGCGGAGAAGGCAACCATCTTTTCACGCGTGTGTGGGGGCTGCACGCCATCGATGCACAGCGTATGGGTCATCATGCGGGGGTGCCTCTCCAGCCAGTGGAGCATGAAATTCGCCACCCTGCCGGGGTCCGTAATTGCCTCGGCGATGGCAAGCCGGGGCGGCTGCTTCTTCAACTGGAAGATCACCTGGGCATCCGCCAGGATGTTGCGGTACCAATCGGCGTCCACACCCCGCGCTGAAGCCACGCCATAGCCGCCATCAAATTGCTCGTACTGTAGCAGGGTCTGGCGCGCCGATCCGGACTTGCGCCCGGTGGTCGTCAGCATCAGGACGAACTGCGGTGTAATGCCACAGCGAAAACAGCGGCTGACAACATTGCGATTGAAGAAACCCATCACCCACCAGATAAAGCCGGAACTACGGTCTTTAGGTGACATATATCCTCCCGCACGATGGTCAATTCGATTGTATACCAAAAATGGTCTTTAGGCAGCCACAGAACACCGCAGGGGCTTTCTCATAATTGCCAACCGTCATGCTGCTCACCCTCCCGCAGAGCATCAGGACGATGCGGCAGTCATACCAGGAAACACCGCGAAGAGTCTCGCATTGCCGGCGAGACTCTTCGCATTGTTCACTATGACGCTATCGACTAATTATCAATCCCAGGTTGATTGTTCGCTCACCCCTTTGCCAGGCGCATGGCTTCGTCCACCGAGATGCCGCGGTGGATGATGCCAGCCAGCGCTGCCGCCATGGCTTGCGGGTCATCGGCTTCGAAGATGTTTCGCCCAATGGTGCCGCCGGCGGCGCCGGCGTCCATGGCGGCTTTCATCTCAGTCAGGAATTCCTCCGTGGTGCCGCGCTTGCCGCCGCCCATGATGACGACCGGCTTGAAGCACACATCGATGATCTTCTCGAACTGCGCCACATAGGGCACCTTGACCCAATCACCGCCAAGCTCGATGCCGGCGCGGGCTGCCAGCGCAATATTGTCCAAATTCCGGTATTCGGGCGTGCTGC
>JABLXM010000108.1 GCA_013177815.1 Anaerolineae bacterium
ACTGGTGCGCCTTCCTGGCAGTCTCCGCCAGATTATTGAAAGTCGCAATCTCCTTGGCGTCACCCGGGTAAGCTGAGATGCAAAGCGCATCCGCGCCCAGGCGCAGCGCCTCCTGCACTCCGAACCAAACCGGCGCAGCCACATCCGGTCCAAGTTTGGTGGCGGCGCCATCGGCGCGCAGCACCAACCCCACCGGCGCCAGAACGTCTGCAAAATGGCGTGCGATACCGTAAGAGGTCATGACCGCGTCCACCCCACCGGCGATGGCTTGCGCCAGGGTCTCGCCGGGATGTTCAAGCCCCTTGCCGGGTCCGAAGATGACGGTATGCTCGCACGCCAGCACCAGCGTTTTGCCATCCGGTTGGAAGATGCGTTTCAGTCTGCGGGTATTATCCATGATTATCCTTCCTCGATCTTGCGATGTCCGTAGCGCTGACCGCCATCCACGGTGATCACCTCGCCCGTCAGGTAGTCGCACTCACAAATATAGATAACGGTGCGCACCGTATCCTGCGGGTCGCCCCAGCGCCCCATCAAGGTCTTGTTGGCAGTGCGCGCAATCTTGGCGTCATCGTAATCCACAGCCGGGATCATCGGTCCCGGGGCGATGGCGTTGGCGCGCACCGTAGGCGCAAGCTCCAATGCCAGTTGGCGCGTCAGCGCCCACAGCCCAACCTTGGCGACGCAGTGACCCGTGTAGCGCGGCCAGGCTTCGTGGATCGACAAGTCGACCATGTTGATGATCACGCCCTCGCCTTTCTCCAGCATGGCGGGCGCCAGTGCGTTGCACAGGTAGAACGGTCCATTCAGGATGATGCCCAACGACGTCTCCCAAACACTGGTATCAGGGGTTGGAAAGGGCGACTTGCGATAGACCGATGAACTGTTGACCAAGATATCGATGCAACCGAAGCGCTTCAGCGCCTCTTCAGCAGCAGCTTCCACGCTGGCGCGCTCACCCAGGTTGATGTTTACCCGCTCCGCCTGCACCCCCAGGGCGCGCGCCTCTTGCACCGCGCTCTCCGCCAACTCATCATCCTCGTAGTTCGCCACCACCAGGTTGGCGCCGGCTTTCGCCAGCCCCAGCGCGATCGCGCGTCCCAGCCGTTTTTGACCCCCCGTCACCAGTGCGGTTTTACCATGGATCTCCATATGCGTCTCCTGATTGTCCTGATCAACCGCTGGGGTTGTCTCGAAAGAAGCCCGCAACGCTGCCTGCCCTCCCGAAGCACATCGTCCCGGTGTGCCGGTCGAGCCAGAGCGCGTCGCGAAGCATCTCTCATTATCGTACGAGAGGCTTCCCCCTGCGGGGACTTCGCGCTGCGCTCAGCACGACGAATGCAACTTTTTAGACAGCCCCTTGCACGGTGACCAGCGTGATTTCTTATTGTACCATCACTTAATTAAATAAAGTATGGGTTTTTTGATGTTTTTTGCATATTTTGAAAAGAACGCGCCATCACAGGACGGGCGGTGAGATCACAGCGATGTAAGTCACCGGGGTCTCCCCGGCGCAGTGAATATAGTTCAGCATCGAGCCAAAGATCTGCACCGAATCGCCGGGATCCAGGGTGATTTCCTCTTCCCCAATACCGACCACCAGGTGACCTTCCATAACGAAGAACAATTCCTCCGTCTCCACCGGCAACCGGCGCACAGCGCTGCGTGCGCCGGGGTCCAGGCGTATCAAAACCCCTTCGAACCCGGTCGTCAGGTCTGGCGAGAGCAGTTCGTAGGATGTGTGGACATCCTCCACCAGCACCTTGCGGCGATGTCCGGCGCGTGTCACCCGCAACGTGCTCTGACCTTCCTCCGAGATGAAGAACATGAAGGGAACTTTCAATGCATCCGCCAGGCGCTGGATACTGTTGAGCGACGGGGTGGTCATACCGCGTTCCAGTTGGCTGATAAAGGAAGGCGTCAGACTGGTCATTTCAGCCAGTTGCCGCAAAGTTAAGCCCAACTCCACCCGTCGTTTTTTAAGTCGTTTGCCCAAAAAGTTCGGTTGCGCCATTGTTGTTCCTTTCACCATGCCCTATCAGGGACAACCGTTTCTATTGTTAAGAATAATTCTATAAACCAACACTACAAAAAACAATGGAGGAATTTCCTGATTTACACCTGACGCGTTGCGTGACCACGTTACAGGTTGTCACAATCTTCGCGCGCGCACGTCGATGGCGAAAGCGCCCTGCCCTTCAGGCATCACGCGCAGCGGATTGATCTCGATCTCGGCAAGCTCCGGCTGATCATACGCCAACTGCGCCAGGCGCAGCAGCGCGTCCACCACGGCGACGCGGTCTGCTGGCGGCAGGCTGCGAAAACCAGCCAGTTTGCGCCCTGCCCAGGTTGCCTGCAGCATCCCGCGCGCCTCCGCCTCGTTCAGCGGCGCCAGCGCGAATGCCACGTCCTTCAATCCCTCCACATCCACGCCGCCCGCGCCGAACATCACCAGCGCCCCGAACTGCGGGTCGCGCACCACACCCAGGATGACCTCCTGCCCCGCCGCCAGCATGTGCTGTAAGTGCACACCGTCGATGCGGGCATCTGGGCGGGCGGCGCGGGCGTGCCGCGTGATGGTTTCGAAACCCTGGCGAACGGCGTTTGCATCCCGCAAGTCCAGCAACACGCCGCCGATATCGGATTTATGTGGGATATCCAGTGAAGCCACCTTCATCACCAATGGGTAGCCCAGTTCTGCGGCGATTTTGACTGCCTCATCCGCATCGCGCGCCAGGCGTAACGGCAACGTCGGAATGTCGTAATCCTGCATCAATCCCAGCGTATCATCCGTTGAAAGCCATGCGCCTGCAGCCGTGTTTTTCATCCGATCTCCGGCGCTGCCGGCGTCCACGCCCGCCACTGCTGCCTCCGGCTGCTCCAGCCGCGCCACGATCTGCGTGCGGCGATAGAGGGCGCCCATTGCGTTGGCTGCCTCCTCCGGGAAGCGATAATCCGGTATGCGGGCGGCGCGGCACAGCGCCACGCCCTCCTGGATCAATCGCTCGCCCATCAGCACCACCATCACCGGTTTCTCCTGCACCTGGATGATCGGGATCATCATCTTCACCGTCCCGCCGGCGGTAAACGCGGGCGGTGGCGGCATCACCACCATCACCATATCGACCGCCGCATCCGCCAACAGGATTCTCAAACTCTCGGCGTAGTCCGCCGGCGATGCGGATGCCAGCATATCCACCGGATTGTGCAAACTGGCAGCCGGCGGCAAGAAGCCTTGCAGAGCGGCTTCGGTCTGCGAACTCAAGCTTGCCAGCTCCAGACCGTGCATCTCCAGCGCATCCGCAGCGGTGACGCCCGGACCGCCAGCATTGGTCAACACCGCCACGCGCCGCCCGGCGGGCAGCGGCGCCCAAGCCAGGGCGCGCGCCCACTGGAACATTTCCTCCGTAGTATTGGCGCGCATCACGCCCGCGCGCGCGAAGGCGGCGTCGTAAGCCGTCTCGGTGCCAGCCAGCGCACCGGTGTGCGAGGCTGCCGCGCGTTTGCCGGCTTCGAACCGCCCAACCTTCAGCGCGATGATGGGTTTCTGGAGCGCCGCTGCGCGTGCCTCACGCACGAAGCGCTCCCCCTGGTTGACGGTTTCGAGGTACAGGGTGATGACATCGGTGTGCGGGTCTTCTGCCATCGGTGCCAGCATGTCGCTTTCGCTGATGTCGGCGCTGTTGCCCAGGCTGATCAAGTGCGAAAGCCCAAACCCTTGTCCGCGCACCCAGTCGGTCACTGCGGCGCAGATGGCGCCGGAATGTGAGATGAACGCCACCTCGCCCTGCGGCGGCGGCGGCGGTTGCAGGAAGGTTGTGTCCAGCGGCAGGTGGGTGTTCAACAGACCGATGCAGTTCGGTCCCAGCAGCCGCATCCCGAATTCCTTTGCGACCCGCAAACACACCTGTTCCAAAACTGCACCCTCGGCGCCGGTTTCGCGAAAGCCCCCGCTGGCGATGATGGCGGCTTTGATGCCGCGTTGCCCGCATTGGCGCAGCGTCTCC
>JABLXM010000109.1 GCA_013177815.1 Anaerolineae bacterium
GGTGTCAGGGAAGGGTCGCTCAAGGGTCGCTCCTGTGGGGTGTGATGGTTGTTACCTTTACGATTATAGCAAATACCCGCTTGGGCTGCCCCAATTCGCGCTGCGCCGCCGCTGGGATATGCCGGCGCGTCAAACCACATGCGCCGGTGCTGCGGGCGCCGCTCCTCCGCTTTCGTCCACCCGGAACCCCTTCAACAACCACAGCGTCACCAGGTTCGAGAACACGCACACTGCCACCACTGCCGGCATACCCAGTCCGAGCAGCGCCGGCGCCGCCAACGCGCTGCCTGCCCGTGCAATGGCAATGCCGGCACCGTTCACCCCCAGCAGGGTGGCGCGTGCATCCCGCATCACCTCGGACACCAACGGGATGCCGCTAATGTAGGCAAATTCGATGAACATATAGAAAAAGAACAACCCCACCAGCGCGCCGATGGGACTCCGCCCCACTACCAGCAATGCTAAAGCAACTACCGTATTGGCTAAGATCGCCGCCATCACCACCCGGCGCTTGCCCAGCCGGTCTGCCAGCCGCGCGCTCAGGCTTTCTCCGCAGAACTCCGCTAAACCGATCACGAACGAGGATAATCCCAATGCCAGCACCTTGAACTGGAATGATAGTTCCAGCCAGGGACCGAACAGCAGCAGCAGCAATTCCCCCGGGATGGTGATCGTAACGTATGCCGCCAGGATGCGGCGCGCCTGTGCGTTCGCCAGCACCTGCCGGATGCGTGTCCACCACGGCTCGCTTTGGGAAACGTCCGTTCGGGGAGCATCCTCGCGGATGCTGCGCGCGAACGGGATCATCGAAAGCGCCGTCACCAGCAGCAGGATCGGGAAAGGCGTGCGCCATGTCCCCCGGTCGATCATCAGCGCCACCGCCGGCATGCCCACGATGAACGCCAGCGACCAACCCAGTTCCATCGTACTGATGTAGCGTCCCCGTTCGCCGATCGCCACCCGGTCGGAGATATAAGCTTGCAGCGCCACCATGCTGCTGAAAGCCCCCAGGTAAGCGAAACACATGTACACCACGAAGGTGGGGAAGGACGGCGCAGCGATGAATAACGCCAGACCCGCCAGCAGCATTCCCACCCCGCCCAAAATGATCGGTTTGCGCCCATGCCGGTCGGCAAAGGTGCTAATGAAAGGGTTGAGCACCCCGATGAACGAACGCAGCGAGATGCCCCACGCCAGCGTCTGTAGCGGCACCCCCAACCCGCGGCTGATGGCGGTCAGGAAGGGATAGACCATGCGTTGGTTGATATTGACGATGAAGCGGATATAGGTGAATAACAGCAAGTGACGATCGGTGATGGGTTTGTCTGTCATGACGTACAAAAGCTGCCTTTGCAAGGACCGTAGATCGGCTCAGTCGGTGACCACCCGCCGCAAGCGGTTGGGGCGCAATCCCGTCCAGCCGGAAAGCGCCACTTCCAGCCCCGCCAGCGAGTGCGCTTTGGCGCCATCCAACCGTGGCAGGCTGAGAAGGTGGTACCCATGCGCCAGGAACAGATTGGCAATGCGGGTGGTTACCGCGCTGCGAAATCCCAGTTCAGCCGCCAGGCGGAATTCGCGCGCCCCGGCTTCGTTGCGCGAACCGTAAGGGTATGAGAAGTGCGCCACCGGCATGCCCAATTGCGCTTCGATGCGCTGGCGGCAGTGCACCATCTCGTCGCGCGCTTGCTCTTCGTCCAGCCGGTTGAGGGCATAGTGGTGGTGCGTGTGCGCGCCGATCGTCACCAACGGGTCTGCCGCCAGGATGCGCACCTGCTCCCACGAAAGCGCCAGGTCGCGCGTCTTTTGGTACAGGTCCGGGAAACGCGCACCAAAAACCGTCTGGATTCGCGCCGCCTGTTGCGCCGGTGAAGCGAATTTGACCAGGCGCCGGATGTGCAACACCGCTTCGCGTCTCTCGGCATCTTTGTCCAACAGGTAATCGATATCGCCGTTCTCACCCGGCAGGCTGATGCGCTGCTGGCTGTTCAACAGGTCCTCCAGCAAATACCACCACAGAACCACCTCGTAATCGGGCAGCCCGCTGATCAGGTACAGCGCGAAGGGGATATCCAGCTTCTGGAAGATCGGCAGCCCGTTCGTCAGCACGTCCTGGTAGCCGTCATCGAAGGTCACCGCGATGAACTTCCTGCCCGGTCGGCGGGATTGCAGCCGCTCCACCAGTTCATCCAGCGAGATGAAGGTATAGCCCTGCGCCCGCAAACCCGTCAGCATCTCCGCCAGCGCTTCGGGCGTAACCTCCAGGGCAGCGTTCTCAGGTAGGCGACTGGCGTTGGGCAGGCAAACCCGGTGGAACAGCAGGATGTGTCCGATCCCGCCGTACAACGGTCGCACCAGCCCCGCCGCCAACCGGGTGATTGGATTGGGTTGCATCGTCAGGATACCCCCAGCAACACCAGTTCGGAGTACAGGTAATCCATCTCCTCCGGCAGCACGCTCTTGCTGCGAAACAGGAACGATTGTCGTTGTGGCACGGTCAGCGCTGCCGCGGGCGGCTGCGTCAGCATGTGCCCGTTCACCATCAAGCCCGCCACCCGCTCCCGAAGGCAAAACGCCGTCGCGGCGTGTGCGGCGTGCCGTTGGAACACCGCGCGGTCGCTCAGGTAGAGCACCTGCGCCACCGGCAGCCTCTTCTTGTACGCCGGGCGGTAGATCAGGTGGCAGTTACCGTCGGGTGTTTGCAGCAGGGCATGCCGGCACAGCATGTCCGCGTGGTCATGGTAGGTCTGCAACGCCCCGCCGGAAAGACCGGCTTCGATTTCCGCACCTTCCCACACCAGCCGGCAGCCGTGTGTCACCCCTGCCCACGTGGGCAGCGGGAGCAGGATGTAATATTGTTCTCCCAACTGCCTGAAGCCAAAGCTGCGCAACAGCGGCGCCACCTTGTTGCCGGTAAAGTCTGTGTAAGTCACGCCAGGCTCCTTGAGCGCTGCCACCAGCATCCCCAGGCTTTCCTGCCGGTATGGCGGCAGCACCCGCCAGGAGGAAAGACTGCAAAAGACCTCCTGCCGCGCCTTCAGTGGGCGCTTGGCGTAGATGGCTGCCATGAATCCCACCGCCCTGCCGCCGTCCTCCAGCAAGTACCCGATATGCTCATATGGGCTGCGCCATCGCGGTTGGAACAATCGCTGCCATTCGGTCTGCCCCAGGTTGGGGTTGTTGAACGCCGCCAGCAGCGGGTAAGCCGCGTCGAAATCGTCCGGGTAAGCCTTGCGCAAGTCGGTCACGCAGGTTGGTCCCGGTTGAAATGTGCTAGGTCCGCGGGTAGCGGAATGGAGATCTCTACCAGACCGGCGTACTGTCCATCCTGTTGCCAGGGTGCCTGCACGATCACCTTGCGTTGCCCATTCTTGTCGATCGTATAAAGGTTGGATGCCCCGGTCTGAAGCAAACCCGCCAATTTCGAGCGTGCCGGTTCCGGGTGGCAATCCAACAGGTTGGTTCCAACCAGGTGCGCGCCACCCTCATCGGCGAACTGGCGGGTCGATGCCTGGTTCATATATAGAATGGTGCCGTTTCGATTGCATACGGTGACAGGGAAAGGGTATTCTTCGGACCAATCCAGGCTCATACCTGTCCTCCGGTGATAAGGATGGCTGGATGATACCATAATCTTAAAAATTACTCGGCGATGCCAGCCGCATCATCGCACCTGGCATCGCCGCACCCCGCTTTGATGAAAAGGCGAAAAAATGGGCTTTCTCTATCTGCACCTTGCCCCGGTGCAGGGGGAGGAGGGGTTTACTTCATCACAGCGCCGCTTGGCATGCTTGAATCAAAACAGCCCGCCGGCGCGGGCTGGATCATCATGACGTTTGCGGTCTAATAGGTGAATCCGCCGCGACCGTATAGGCGTTCGCGGATGGCGATCACCTGCCGGCGCAGTTTGTCATCGCGTTCGATCATATCCGCCACTTTCTTGATCGCGTGCATGGCAGTGGTATGGTCACGTCCGCCCAACAATTCGCCCACCTGCGGCAGCGAGAGGTTGGATTCCTCGCGCAGCAGGTACATCGCCACCTGCCGTGGCAGGGCAATCTCCCGCGAACGGTCGCTGCCGCGCATCTGCGCCAGGCTGATGTTGAAAGCCTCCGCCACCGCCTGGATGACCTGCTCCGGTCCAATGTTGGAGCGCTGCGGCAGCAGGTCCGCCAGGGCGGAATTGACCAGCGCTTCGGTCACCGGCTGCCCGCTCAGATCAGAGAATGCCAGAACGCGCGTCAGCGCGCCTTCCAGTTCACGGATGTTGGACTGGATCTGTCGGGCGATCAACTCCAGGATGCCATCCGGCACGTTGCGGCGGGCGCGCTCGGCTTTGGAACGCAGGATTGCCAGGCGGGTCTCCAGATCGGGCGGCTGGATATCGACCGTCAACCCCCATTCGAAGCGCGAACGCAGGCGTTCCTCCAGCGTCACCATGGCTTTGGGCGGGCGATCCGATGAGATAATGATCTGCTTGTCCTGCCCGTGCAGCGTATTGAAGGTGTGGAAGAACTCTTCCTGGGTCGATTCCTTGCCGGCGATGAACTGGATGTCGTCGATCAGCAGCACATCCATCTGGCGGTAACGCTCACGAAAAGCCGCCGTGGTGCGTGACTGGATCGCTTTGATCAGGTCGTTGGTGAACTCCTCCGAAGAGACATAAAGGACCCGCAGACCCTTGGCGAGCGTGGCGTTGCCGATCGCGTGCAGCAGATGAGTCTTGCCCAACCCCACCCCGCCGTACAGGAAGAGCGGGTTGTAGGAACGGCTGTTTTGCTCGCCGGTCACCATCTCGGCGACCGCCAGGCAGGCGGCATGCGCCATGCGATTGCTGGAGCCGACGACGAAGGAATCAAGCGTGTAACGCGGGTTGATCATCGTAATCTGCCGTGGCAGCTCTGTCATGGTGGTGGTGAATGTTTCTTCTGCGCGCTCTTCGCTGTGTGCCTCTTCGCGCAAAGCGACGATGAACTGGACGGCGTACTGCGTCCCCATCAAACCGGTCAACACCCGCTCCACCGTGCTGGCAAGGCGGCTTTCAAGCCAATCGCGGGCATAGGCGTTGTGCACCCCGATCTTGAAGGTGGAATCTTCTACCGATAGGAATTCGGTGTTGCGCACCCAGGTTTCGAAGGATGCTTTGGGCATCTCCATTTCGAGTTGTCCGAGGGTTGCTTGCCAGGCTTGATGAGCGTCCATGATCAATCTCCGGTTTGATCTCACCGTTCCGGTCACAACGAGCAATGTGAAAGCAAACCCGCTGATGAGTATCAAGCGGGTATCCCCTGATATTATCGATCAATGGTTGATCTGGGTGCTGCTTTCCGGGTTGCTCTCCCGGCGATGTATCAAGTATTCTATCAAAAACCCCCCGTTGCAACAAGTTGATTCCCCTACGCCAAGTTAAAAGAATTTGTTTTTTTAAGGTTAAGCACCTTAAAAAATGATGAGAAAACCTCGACAATTTCCAGGGCGTACAAACGTCGCCCACCCCAAGGGTTATGGGTGTTCGCGCCGGTGACCCCCACATTTAGCGATAGACTCGTCCACACATCTCAAATTCCCACTGCTGGCAGTATCTGACAGGGTTCGTAGGCTCGTGCAATCTTTTAACATTCGCCCTCTGGTGCACAATTTTGCATCAATATTTTTGGAGTGTTTGGTGGAATTTAGGTCAAGCCAGAATTTTAATGTGGTAATAAATCGAATGTGGATTTTCTACCCATGACGGTCACTCTGGTCTGCCAACATCATACCCGCCGCCCGGCGAGCGATCTCGACCGCATAGTTGGTGCCGCGGTCCCACGGGTAGACCTGGCTCATGCTGGCAAAATACAACCCCGGCAGCGGTGTCCGCACGTCCGGAATATTGCGCGAGTGGTTCACCAACGGCACCGGCTGGGCGTATGCGGTGCGGAACAGCCAGGCATTGTTGACCCATTCCGGCGAAAACGCCGGGTTGATGCGCTGCAGGCTGGGCAGGAACTTCGCCAGCAATTGCTCCTGACTCATCTGGAAATGTTCGTGCTCCGTTTCCAGGTAATCCCCCATGTAAATGATGTGCTCGCCCCCAAAGTGCTGCGGCGATACGAAGTTGGTGTGTTCCACCAGCGCCAGGAAAGGGAACCCGGTGGACTTGGGTAAATTGAACCAGTAGTAGCCCTCGCGCGAGAGTTGCTGCTTGAGCGAAACCACCATCACCATTGCGCCCATGCTCTTGAGCGATAGCAACCCGTCCAGGTATGTCGCCGGCAGGTCGGGCGCCATTTTTGCCAGCAGACCGGGTGAAGTGGTCGAGAGCACCTGGTCGAACGTCTCCATCTGACCCGCGCTGGTTACCTCCCAGCCCCCCGCCGCCAGGGGTTTGAACCCCGTCACCGGCGTATTCAGCCGTATATCCACACCCATCCCGCGCAGGCGTTCGGCGAACAGGTCGGCAAAAGCCTGGAACCCCCCTTCGTAGGTGCCCAATCGGGTGGTGCGCGCCTTCAAACGCGCCCACATCCATGCCATACTGACCTGTTTGGCGTAACGCTCGCCAAACTTGCCGATCACCATCGGCTCCCACATCTCCTCGTAAACCTTGCGTCCCGCCCATTTTCTCATCCAGGCATCGACCGTGTATTTCTCCAGCGGGCGCCAGTTGTTGGTCATCCGTAAGTACAGTCCCACCATACCGAAACGAACTTTGTTGATGCCAAAACCCAACCCGGGGTAGAGCACTGCATGCAAGATCGAGTCGAATGGGTAGAACTTGCCGTTATAGTACATCACGGTGTACGGTCGTGGGAAGAGTACTTTATCGCGCACACCCAGTTCGTCCAGCAGGCGCAGCATGTGGTCGTCGCTGGCAAACCAGTGGTGGTAGAACTTCTCCACCGACCAGTCCCAATGTGGTTCTTTGAAGCCGCTGGCGATCCCGCCGGCATAATCGGCGCTCTCATAGACCGTCACCTGGCAACCGGCGCGCGCCAGGTCCCACGCCGCCGTCATGCCCCCAAACCCTGCACCGATGATCGCCACCTTGCGTTCATTCATGTAACCGGCGCCTCCCGCCGCATCTGTTGCACGTCCTTGCCCCAGCGCAGTGGCTGCCGCAAGTAGTAATAGGCGCCCAGCAGCGTGATTGGGAACCACAGCGCCACATGCAGCACCAGGGTATAAGCCGCCGCCACTTCCCCGCTCACACCGTACGCCATCAACAAGGCGATGCCCGGCGCATCGAAGGTGCCCACATAACCAGGCGCCGATGGGATGGTGGTGGTCAGGTTGACGATGCCGTTCATCAGCATCAGCGCGAAGAAACTGACCTCGAAGGAAAATGCGTGCATCACCAACCAGTATTTGCCCGTCTCCAGCAACCAGATCAGGACGGTGGTGAAGAAGATCATGATCGCGTCGCGCGGGCGTCGTAGCGACTCCAGCCCGCCGATGAACCGCATCACGAAACCGCGCAGGTTCTCGCGCATTCTTTGCGGTGTCCATCGGTCGATCAACCAGTTGACAACCTTCTCGCTCTTCACCGGGTACATCGCTGCCAGCAGGAAGATCAGCAACGCCGCCGCAAACGCCGCCGCCCCCCACAGCGCCACCTGCTGGATGCTGCCGATGAAGCCGGAATCGGTCTTGAGGTTTGCCAGCTCCCCCAGGTTCAGGAACACGAACGCCAGCATCACCACCCCGTCGAAGATGCGCTCGACGATGATGGTCGCCAGTGACGCCGAAACTGGCACGCCGTGGCGGTCTTTCAGGATCACCGCCCGCAGCACTTCGCCGGCGCGCGCCGGGTAGATATTATTACCCATGTAACCAATGCACACCACCGGGAACATGCTGGCGGTGGAGATCCTTTTTAACGGGCGCAGCAGGTAGTGCCAGCGCCAGGAACGCACCCACACGCCGATGAAATACACCGCCACGCCCGGCAGCAGCCACCAGAAGTCCGCCTGGCGTACCGCCTGCCAGGCTTTTTCCAACTCCAGACCGCGCAATGCAAAATAAAGGAAAACCGCACTGATGACCAAACCCAGCCAAAATTGCCAGCGTTTCATGCCGGTCATTATACCGTAAAGGCTGTCATCGAGTTGAGGCGCTTCGGGTGGCTGAAGGCGAATGAACAATCCGCTGATGACGGGGTGGGTGAAAAACGATGCTCAGTAAATGAAAAAGGGGAATTTTCCGCTTGCTTTGATCACCTGACAATGCTGAAAGTACCGCTTCATGCGCATAATCTTCTATGCTATACTTGCCATATGGACTCCAATTACTGGAGCATATGGGCGCGTTTCCTGCGCCGTTGGGGGTTGCAGCAACCGGTGACTGCCCTGCTGGAATCCTCCGGTTCGCTGACGTCGTTGGCTGCCCAACTGGTCTATCTCAGTCAACCGCTCTTTGCCGCCCCGGAAAACCTGCCCGCCTGGCAATCGCTGGCATCCATGCTGGAGAACCCACAACAATCCCAAACCTTCGCCAACTACCTGCGCCAGGAGCCACACCATGATGACCTTTGAAAGTCTGGCTGGTTTAGCCATCATCCTGGTGAGTACCGCTGTCATGGTCATCGGCGCCCTGCTGGCGCGGCGCGGTAAGCGTTCTGCTCCCTTCCGCCCCATCCCGGCGCTGGCGCGCTTGCGCCAGGCAATGGGTCTGGGCGTGGAGGAAGGCAAACGCCTGCACATTACGCTGGGCAAAGCCAGCATCCTGGACGCCAACAACGCCTCTGCGCTGGTTGGCTTGAGCACCCTGGAACGCGTGGCTCAAATGAGCATGATCTCGGACCGCCCGCCAATTGCCACCAGTGGCGATGGCGCCCTGGCGCTGTTGAGCCAGGATGCGTTGCGCGCTACATATCAGCGTGGCAATGCTGCTGAACAGTACGACCCCGACCTCGGACGCCTGGCAGGGACTACCGCTTTTTCGTATACTGCCGGCGCCATGCCCGTGGTGCATGACGAACAGGTGATGGTGAATGTCATCGTGGGCAACTTCGGTCCGGAGGTGGCGCTGCTAACTGAAGCCTCCGAACAAAACAACGCCTTCAGCCTGGCAGCCAGCGATTCGCTTCCCGCCCAGGCGGTGCTTTACGCCACCGCGGATGAAGCCCTCATCGGCGAGGAACTGTTCGCCATCCCGGCGTATCTCAACGCTTCGCCCATCCACCAATCCAGCCTGCGCGCCCAGGACCTGTTGCGTTGGTTGCTGGTGCTGGCAATGATCGTTGGCATGCTGGTCAAATTGATCGAACTGTTCACGGGAGCAACCATCCTATGAGGTCGCCGCTGGCAGCCGCAATCGCGATCGCGTTGGGTCTCATCGTCCTGGCGGGCTATTTCTTCCCCCTGCCCATCCTGTTGAACGTGCGCACCTTATTGCTGGGTTGGGGAGTAACCCTGTTGGGCATCGCAACCCTGGTGGGCATCGCCAACCTGGTAGTGGTGCACTGGCGCAAGATGCGGCGCAACGGCGGCAAGGACCTCTACAGCCCGGTTTTGATCCTGGCTTTCCTGCTGACCTTCGCTGCGGGCGTATGGTTCACACCCGCCCATCCACAGTATCAGCGCATCGTCACCGCCATCCAGGTGCCGGTGGAAACCAGCCTGCTGGCGCTGCTGGCAGTCACGCTGGCGTTCGCCAGCCTCAGGCTGGTGCAACGGCGCAAGGGCTGGATGCCGGTGGTCTTCCTCGTCAGCGCCGTGCTCTTCCTGCTGTTGGCAAGCGGCATGTTGCCGGTATCTACCAACACACCGGTGCTTGGCGACTTGTTCGCATTCCTCAACCGCCTGCCCCTGGCTGGGGCGCGCGGCATTCTTCTGGGCGTGGCGCTTGGTAGTATCACCACCGGGCTGCGCATCCTTTTGGGCGCTGACCGCCCCTATAGCGGCTAGCATATGGCAACCGTCAACTGTCCCTTCTGCGGTAAAGAGAATCCCGAGGACAACCAGTCCTGCTGGTTCTGCCAGGCGCTGCTCAAACCACAAGAAAATGCGGACGCCGGGGCGGATGACGTCTCCTGGTTGCGTGCCTTGAGTGGTCAACCGGACTCCCAACCTCAACCGGCATCCGAGCCGGGCATCCCCCCGGATGATTGGCTGGCGGACCTTAGAGCAGCGCGACCGGATGAAACCACGCCGGCACCTGATACGTTCGGAGAAGGTGATACGCCCGATCAGTTGGTTGGGCAGCAGGATTTCCCGCCTTCGGATGGTGAAAACGGCGCAGTCATCGAACGGCTCGAATCGCTTGGGATCGAACCGCGCCCTGCCCAAAACGAAATACAGGACCTGCCTGCTGCCTCTCAACCTCCCGCAACAGATGAAACCGCCGAACGGTCGGATGACCTCGTCGAATCTGGCACGGATTTGACGGATGACAACATGCCAGAGACCGGCTTGCCGGATTGGCTGGCGGAATTGCAACGCACCCGCTCGGATACGCCCGCCCAACCTTCGATGGATTCACCTTTCGTGGAAAATGGCGCCGTTCAGCCGCCACCGGATCAAGACATCCCGGTCTTTAGCAGCGATCTGAGCGACCTGGATAGTGAAGAAACCCCCGACTGGCTGGCAGGGTTGATGGCAGAGCAGCCTGCCCCGCAGCAACCCCCAACCGCCGAACCGTTCCCGTCCGACGAACCGCTATCGTTCGCAACGCTCGCTGAAG
>JABLXM010000011.1 GCA_013177815.1 Anaerolineae bacterium
TGGCGCTGTGGCAACACGCCGGCGGGGCACATCATTTTGGTTATAACATCGAATTGAACCTGGATCCCACCATGATGCTGGCGCACGGCGAGATGATCGTTCTTGGCGAGAGCGCAATCGAAGTGCGGCACACGCCTGGACATTCACCAGGGCATGTCATCTTCTACGCGGCTGGCGAGCAGGTGTGCTTTTGCGGAGACGTCATCTTCCGCAGGAGCATTGGGCGGACCGACCTGCCCGGCGGGAGCCATGAGCAATTGCTGGAGAGCATCCGGTCACAGGTGCTGTCATTGCCGGGAGAAACCCGGCTGCTCAGCGGGCACGGTCCAGAAACAACAGTCGCGAATGAAGTCCGGGACAACCCCTATTTAATGTGAGAAGCCCCATACCAAAGCGATGGGGCGTCACACATAAAAGCAGCCGGTTGCGCCGGCAGATCATTTGGCGTATTCGACCGCCCGCGTCTCCCGGATGACCGTGACGCGAATCTGACCCGGATATTGCATAGTCTCTTCGATCTTCTTGGCTACATCCCTGGCAAGGCGGATGGCATTGAGATCATCAATGTCGTCCGGTTTGACGATAATGCGAACTTCGCGTCCAGCCTGAATGGCGTAACTTTGGCTGACGCCTTTGTGCGATTTGGCGATATCCTCCAGCGCACGCAAGCGTTTGATGTACTGCTCCAGATCCTCACGCCTGGCACCCGGTCGAGCGCCGGAGATGGCATCGGCAGATTCAACGATGATGGCTTCCACACTGGTTTGTTCGACTTCATGGTGGTGGGCGGCGATGCAATTCACCACCTGCTCCGAGACGCCATAACGTTTGGCAAATTCCGCGCCAATTTGGGCGTGGGTACCCTCGATGTTGTGGTCCATGGCTTTACCAAGATCATGCAGCAAGCCACCGGCTTTGGCAATCTCAATATTGGCACCCAGTTCGGCGGCGATCATGGCTGAAAGACGGGCAACCTCAACCGCGTGCGACAACTGGTTCTGCCCATAAGAAGTTCGGAACTTCAACCTACCCAGGACTTTCCTGACCTCCGGATGCAAGCCGGGAACTCCGGCATCGAAAGCCGCGTTCTCCCCGGCTTCCACGATGGCGCGCTCCACTTCTTTCTCCTCATCCTGGAGGATCTTTTCTATATGCGCGGGATGAATACGACCATCCACGATGAGACGTTCAAGAGAGCGGCGCGCGATCTCGCGTCGGACAGGGTCATAGCAAGAGATGGTGACAGCCTCCGGAGTGTCATCGACGATCACATCAACACCGGCAGCCTGCTCAAAGGCACGGATATTGCGCCCGTTGCGACCGACGATGCGACCTTTCATTTCCTCATTGGGCAACTGAACAATGGAGGTGGAAACGCTGGCGACATGCTCTGAGGCGATGCGCTGGATGCTATCCGCAATGATCTCACGGGCACGTTTATCCCCTTCGCTGCGCGCTTCGGATTCAACCTGGCGGATGATCCTCGCCATATCATTACGCGCTTCAACCTCAACTTGCTGAAGAAGGATCGTCTTGGCTTCTGCTTCGGTCATGGAAGCAACGCGTTGAAGTTCCTCCATTTGCTGGGTATATAATTTTTCGATCTCGTTCGCACGTTTATCAACTGCGGATTGGCGCTTGTTGAGATTTTGTTCACGCTGCTCGAGGCGGTCCACGCGGGTATCCAACTCTTCACGCCTTCTCTGCAGACGCTCCTCTTCGCGGGAAAATTCAGTACGCCGGCGTACGACCTCGGATTCCGCATCCTGCAGGGTTTTTAGGGCGTTACCACGAGCTTCCAATTCAATCGTCTTGGCTTTTTCTTCAGCAGTTGCCAGAATGCCATCCGATTTCATACGCTGTTCATCCTGAAACCGCTTGATCGATAATCTGACAAGCAGAAATGTGAGCCCCGCGATAATCAAAACGTCGATTATCAGGAATATAAACAAAGTTAAAGGTTGAAAAGCTCCATTGAACATGATTTCCTCCAAAAAGATATCAATTATCCATATTTTCAAAATTCACTTGCCAGTACTCATCCAGAACCTTGCGGATGATCTGATACGAAAAACCACGCCTTCCGAGAAACCCGGCTGCGAGGGAATAGAAACGCTGCTTTTCCAACCCCTGCCAGCGCCTGGATCTCATTTCCAGAGCGCGATGCGCCAGGGTCTCGTCATCTTCCATAAACCCGATGCCGTCTTCAATGATCTCGGGGGCGACGCCTTTCTGTTGCAGTTCATGCCTCAACATGCGGTGGCTCTTCGGACGCGATAATGAGCGGGATTCGAGCCATAGTTTAGTAAAGATGGCATCACTGACCATGCCCATCTCATCCATACGGTCAACCACGACCGTGACGATGTTTTCAGGGATACCTTTGCGAGACAGACGATCTTCAAGCTCCTTGCGCGTGCGGGGACAGTAACTCAAGTAATGCAAGGCTGCCTGGTAAGCATTCCCCAACTGAACAGAATCATGAAGTTCAGCGAGTTGTGTTTCTGATAAGCTGTCACCGATCTGGAGGTCTTGCGCAGATGTCGCAGGAATGCCAAACACAAATTCACCATCCAGGTATAGATTCACCCGGTTTGGGTTGGATTTCTGAGGTTTCAGCCCGGTAATAGCCTTTTGCATCATCAAGAAAAGCCACGATGGTCATCATCGCAGCCAATGAGCAAAGGATTGAATTATGGAGCAATCAGAAAATAACGCTGTTATTCTGAGCTACAAACGCATGAGTTCCAAAAATACCTGGATGAAGATGATCGTTCAATTATTGATGATTACAATCGATCGTGCCAAATGTGTTATTCTCTTCCAATCAAACCTGATCACTCATCCAAAATCATTTTTCAAGAAACTATCACTCCCGCAGGAGTGGGAACGCATGCAGTACAATTCAATTTTTCAGGGTGCGAATGACAAACCAATTCGTTTATTTTGATCTCTTAAGGTGATTATACTTCAATTTAACTATTTTGGCAGTGTGTTCAACCAACAGATAGAAGCCCGGCAGCGGAAATATGCTAAAATTATGGCATGAACCAGGACATTCCAAAACCCCCACGCAATCCGGACACTCATAAGCAACATGCGAAGCAAAAATTCTGGCAAATTTTAGTTCCAATCATGCTGGCAAGCATCGTCATCATTGGAGTAGCTGTTCTGGTGGTGCTTTCGGCAACAGGCGGAAACCCTGGATTCAAGCCGTGGTCCGATCTTTCGGTCATGTGGATTTTGATCCCAATCATTTTAGTCAGCCTGGCAGGCATAGTGGTACTGGGATACCTCAATTTTGGAATCGCAAAAGCGATCGCATTCATACCCAGTGTTGCGCTGAAAACCCAAACCTTCTTTTACACCATGGCAGTCACCATCCGCAAGTATGCGGATAAATCGGTGACCCCGTTCTTCGCCTGGCACGAGAGCGGCGCGGCGCTCAAATCATTATTCAAATGAAAGTGACTTGTATCTTCAAAGGCGGTAATAATGGAACAATCTGACAATTGGAAAACAAAAACGCTCATCATCGGGGCAATCGTCGGCGCATTGGGCGGTCTGCTGGCTGGATATATCTTAATCCAACGGTCAGAGGCAACCGCATCCAAACCTGCCTTGAGCGCCGGTGATGGCGTGAAGGTTGGCTTGGGTGTCTTAGATGTTCTGCGCGTGATCTCTGATATTGGCATTAAGAATTAACAACAGGTTATACACTCCCAACGCATAAAGGTGCGGCTTGAACACTGACCTCAATACAGGATCAGACGTGATTTTGCGTTACCTGTTGATCGGAAAGTTAACGCGCGACTATATCATCCCGTTGAACCGGAAAGCCTATTCCGACATCCCGGGTGGTTCGCTGCCATACACAGCAGGCGGAATGGCTTTGTGGGACCACGGGGGCGGATTGGTCGGCAAGGTGGGAGAGGACTATCCAACGGAATGGCTGGACAACCTGAGCGCGCAAGGCTTCGACAGCGACGGGGTTTCATACGCCGCCGATTTGCCGGATGCGCGGCGGTTCTTCGTGTACGAGAACCTGGAATCTGTTTCGCACGAGAATCCATTGACACAATACTCCGAAATCGGCGCCAACCTGCCTAAATCGTTGCTGGGGTTTACCCCACCATTAGCGGAATTGGACAGTAAAACACGATTGACAGCGGAGTCGATCTCACCAAAGGACATTCCATTCAGTTTCCTTGATGTGACCTTCGCGCACATTTGCCCACTGGATTACCTGAGCCACCTGACACTACCCACATACCTGCGGCAAAAACGCGCCACAACGATCACACTGCGCCCGTCGGAGGGATATTTTCAACCGTTATTCTGGGAAGAGATCCCCGCAGTGGTGAAGGACCTGACCGCATTCCATTGTGACGAACAAGCGCTGCAAAACTTGTTCCACGGCAAGACCAGCGACTTGTGGGAAATGGCAGAAACAATCGCCGGATTCGGCGTCGAGAACGTGGTGATCTATCGCCGATCACGGGGGCAGTACCTTTACAACCAGGCATCAAGGCAGAAGTGGTCCATCCCACCCTACCCAGCGCGAATCATCGACCCGACCGGTGAAATTGACGCCTTTTGCGGGGGTTTCTTAGCCGGCTTCCGCGCTACTTACGACCCTATCGAAGCCACGGTCTATGGCAACATCTCTGCCTCTATCACGGTGGAAGGGGTCGGACCACTATACCTGCTGGACACCCTGCCGGGGCTAGCACAGGCACGCTTCCAAACAGTGCGCAACGGGGTGAGACAGGTTTGACCCTCAACTCCCGACGAGAAAATTGATAACCCGGTAAACCTGGATGGGGTCCCGTTTGCCTTTCGCCTGGATGACCTGCGCCGGTTTGACAGAAACCAGGTGTTGGACCTGCTGATAGACCTGAGAGCTGATCAAGATCTGTTCGGGACCGGCTGATTCCTGGATGCGCTTGGTGGTGTTGACACAATCTCCGATGGCGGTATAGTCCAGGCGCTTTTCGGTGCCGATGAGCCCCAATATGGCTTCACCCACATGGATCCCCATGCCGAAAGCAAGTTGGGAATGCAGCGGCTCGGACCTGTGCATGGCACGCAAGGCAGAACGGATATTCAAGGCTGCACGGAGGGCACGTTCGACGTGATCCGGCTGGGGAAGCGGGGCGTTAAACCACGCCATGACCGCATCACCCAGAAATTTATCCACCGTGCCGCCCTGTTCCAACACTGCATCGGTCGCCAACGCCAGATAGCGATTGAGCACAGTGACCAATTCCTCCGGTTCGACCTGTTCTGAAAACTCTGTGAAGCCACGCAGATCGGCAAACAGGACGGTGATCTCGGCTCGATTGCCGCCCAATTTTAAACCATCGGGGTTCAATTGTTCGATGACCGCCGGCGATACCATCCGTTCGAAAAGGCGGCGTGACCCTTCCAATTTTTTCTTTTCCGTCAGGTCTTCCATGACGATGGCAACGCCCTGGGTCACCTCTTTCATGTCTTTGAGAGGCGAGAGAGACAGCCTGAGATCAACCTGCCCGCGTGGGGGCAAGGCAGGGCGGGCTTCGAGACCGACAACCTGCCTATCCGTTTGGAGCACTTCCTTCACATGCGGTTCAAGAATGGAAACCAGGGGTTGGAGCCCTTCTCGAAGGGTACATCCGACCAATTCCAGGGAGGTGCGCCCCAAGATGTTCTCGGCGGCGCGATTGCACAACATGATGCGTTCGTCGATATCCGCGGTCATCACGCCAGATGCAATGGACGCGAAGACATTACCCATGAGGTTCTTCAGTTCGGTGACTTCGGCGAGGGTCTTCTTGACTGACTCAAACAGGCGCGCATTTTCCAGCGCGACAGCAGCCTGGTTGGCAAAGGCAACCAGGAGCTCCAATTCCTTGGTGGTGAAAATGCCAGATTTTACGCGATTATCCGCATAGATGACACCGGTCAGAACATCCTTGACCTCAAGGGGAACACACAAGATCGAACGGAGATTATAGGCGATGACGCTATCCTGGGTGGCAAAACGGTTATCCTCCTGAGCATTGGTCGTGAGCACCGATTCCCCACTGGACAGGACACGATTGACAACGGTCTTGCTGATGGAGAGTTCGGTATCGCCAATGTTCGCCTGGCTCCAATTACAGGCGATGCGAATCTTCATCTGGTCGTTTTCGTCTTTCAACATCAGGAAGCCACGTTCGGCACCGGTGATGCTGACGATGGTATCCATCACCACCTCCAGCACGCCATCGACCTCCAGGGACGAGTTGACCAGTTGTCCAACTTCCGCCAAAGCCGTCAAACGCCGGCGTTCATCTTCCAGCAAGTCAACCTGGTTGCGGATCTGCTTGACCGAGGTCGACAGTTGCCCAATGCCCTGGAAGACAATGGCGGGAATGGCAGCAGAACGAACCTGCTCCATGCCTGTCTGGACGGCTTCGATGATAGTAGACAAATGAACAAATTGTTGATCGATGGCGAGATGAGTGGTTGAATCTTGCTTTTTCGTCATGGTACCCTCATGGAAATGAGACCCAGTCAAATACGCAGAAGCTTTCGCCACCAGGCATTCAGGAGCGGGAACAGCATTTGGCGGAACGCTACCCGAGTACTTTTATCATCGGCAAGGTGATCGCTAAATGATTCGCGCTGGAATTGTTCCAGGAGGACAGCAGCTTGATAACGCACCTGGGGGACCCGGTCAGTGATACGGGCGATGCGCTCCTGGGGCGTCCAGCCCGGTTCCGGGCGGTCGCCGGACAAATAGAGATAACCGTTCACCAGGGCATAGCGCCTGGCGATGGGCGAGAGTTGGGAGAAGCGCGACCAGGCGGTCAACCAGCCCGGTATACGGATGTTCCTGGCTGTGAGCAATTTCTCGGTAATTTCAGGGATGGATCTGCCGCGCAAATCTGGAGAGCGGTTCACGATCATAGTGAGGGTCAACGCAATCGCGAGCAGCAGCGAGAGGACGATGACGGTCAACCAGGGGAAAGCCGGGACAGCATCCCCGGCGATAGCACCCGCATCTTCAGGCGGCTCGCCGAATATTCGCCCGGCGAACGGATCAGCGCCTTCGCGATCCGCTTCACCCTCCAAACCCTCACGTGAAAAGATACCACCTTCATCATCCCGTTCCTGGGGGAATACGGTCTCCGGCTGACTGGCAGTTGGTTCAAATTCGACCCAGCCATAATCCGGGAAGTAGACTTCGGGCCAGGCATGGCTATCCTTGGTGCGCACCTCGTAGGCTTCGCCCCGATAGACACCTTCGGCATAACCCACCGCCATGCGCGCCGGAATACCAACCGAGCGAATCAACAAGACGGCAGCAGAAGCATAATAGTTACAAAATCCCTCCCGAGATTCAAAGAGGAACCACTCCAGGGGATCACGGTCGATGGGATGGGGATCGACAGTGACTTTATATTCAATGTTGTTACGGAGGTATGACGTTATCGCCATGACCTTGTCATAGGGCGCATCCAAGCCGGCTGTTATCTGTTGCGCCAGAGCCTGGAAATCCGTCGCCAACTGCTCCGGAACGTCCAGGTACAAATCTTCGATGTAGGACGGATAATCTCGAACAGTCGAACGAAGCTGGCTGACGGTTGGCGCACCAAGCCAGACGCGCATCTGAACCTCATCCCCGATGCCAATAGTTGGATCAACGACGAGGGCAACAAAATCAAAGGTGCCATCCGGCATGTGCTGACCGATGACCTCCACCATACGGTCGACGGACAATGGGGGCGCCGGCGCAAAGATGGTGCGCTGGGCCCGGGTTTGGGGGGAGACCTGAATAGATATTTCCTTGCGCCCGCGCCAATCCGGGTATGGCAAAGACCATTGGGATGTATACATGGTCATGGCGTCGGTGAGCGTGCTGCGCCATTGACCATTTTCATAACGATCATAGGTATGCCCGCGCCAATAGATGCGAATGTTATCCACTTCTAGCGGGTTGAGGTAAACCTTGAAGACAACGCTCTCGCCCAGGGCAGCACCACTGCCCAAGGAAAGGCTATTGCCAAAATCGCCCGTGCTGACGCCGCTGTTCTGCAAGCCCAAAACAATATTTTCGAATCGATCTTCCAAATTCTTCCAAATACCGGAAACACCACTTGCGGACGAGGGACGAAAGAAATCAATCAGACCAGTCAAGTTCCAGGTGAGGAGCAAGAGCAGGGAACCAGCGATGAGCGCACTGCGCCCAATGCCATAGCCGGTATCATAGTCAACACGCATGGACTGATCTTCCCAGCGACGGCGTGAATGCAAATAGAACAACCTGGCGATGAGAAAGAGGACAACCAAGACAAAGACACCGGTATACCTGGCAGGATGTTTGAGGAAAGGATGATAGAAATCAACGAGAAAGATAGAAACACCGGCAAGTATGACCGCAAGCCAGGGTTTTCCACGGCGGATGAAGTTGTAGCCACCGAGAACGCCAATGCTCCAAAAGAGTATACCCATCACGGTCAGGAACAACAACGGGGTCGTAACCGGCTGATTACTGAGCACCAGCCGCAACGAATCAGACAACTCGCCGAGCCAGTGGCGGATCATTTCCATGAAAGGAATTTCTTGACCGGGCAAGCGGCTCATCTGCCAGGGAACGACCAGCAGGCTGACAAGCACCAGCGCCAATTTCGCGTGCCAATCCTGAATGCGGAGATAACCAATCGCCAAGCCAGCGGCAACCCCAAGGATCACCAGGAACTCGATGCGGGAAAGATCCGGGGTCCACTTGGTGAGGCTGAGCCGCACGGCAGGCAGCCACAACCCGATCAACAGAAGGATCACGGAGGGAAGATCCCACCAACGTTTCGTGTTCACATCCACGTAATGAGTGTACAATAATAGCAGCCATATCGTCAATCACCAGATGGAGCAGCGCCATGCCTTACTGGATGCAAGAGATCGGATGGATACAGGCGATCCAACAGATCGGTTCATTGTTCGAAAGCCCAATGAAAGCGATCAGTTTCTTGGGCACCGAGGGTTTTTACCTCATCTTGATGCCCTTCCTCTACTGGTGTGTGGACAGTGCGATCGGGTTTCGGGTGGGCTTGATGTTGCTGCTTTCCAACGGGATGAATACCTTCGCCAAAGTGGCACTCCACAACCCGCGTCCGTACTGGGTGGACAACCGCATCATCCCCTACGCACATGAGACGTCGTTCGGAGCGCCCTCCGGGCATGCGATGAACTCTGCCAGCATCTGGGGATTGCTGGCGGCATCGATCAGGCGCAGGTGGCTGACGATCGTCTGCGTCGTTACCATCATCCTGATCGGATTCTCAAGGGTGTACCTGGGCGTTCATTTCATTTCGGACGTGTTGCTGGGCTGGCTGCTCGGAGCAGCGCTGCTGGTGGTCTTCATCCGGCTCGACCCGGTGATGGCAGAGATGCTCCGCAGAAGGTCAATGTGGCAAATAACGCTAATCTGCATCGCGAGCTCCATCGCCATCTTGATCATGATCGCGCTACCGGTCTGGTTGATGGGAGATTGGCAGGCGCCTGCAACCTGGCAGGAACTGGCAGCGCGGGCGGATGCGAACACCCCTATCCATCCGCTGAACCTGACAAATGCCTTCACGATCTCCGGCATCTGGCTGGGCACGACGTTGGGGTACGCTTGGTTCAAACAGCTCAAGATCGGAAGAATCAACAAAGGAACATTTGGGAATTTGGCGCTAAGATACCTGGTGGGGATGGCAGGCGTCATAATCCTGTGGTATGGATTGGGACAGGTGCTGCCACGGAACGAGGATGTGGTATCCTATGGGTTGCGATACGTACGATACGCGCTAATCGGGGCATGGATCGTGTTATTCGCGCCGATGTTATTCGTTAAGCTAAGGCTGATAAATAACCAGACAATGGTAAAGGAGGTTGAATGAGCAAGATCATCCGATTTACAGCAGGGGCGCTCCTCGGCGGCATCTTTGGGGCTGGGTTGGCGTTGTTACTGGCACCCTATAACGGTACAGAGCTGCGCGGAAGGATTACCGATACGGCGCAGGGTGTATTCACTGACATCCAACAGGCTGCCAATGAGCGACGGGCAATCCTGGAACAGGACCTGGCGCGCTTACGCAGTCCACGGCAGTAAACAGGATAAACAAGGTGCAAAACTGCGCCCGGTCGTGATTTCAGACCGGGCGCGTATCAGTTTTTTCGATTGCGACAACTTATTTCAGGGAATAGCCCGAAAGCGATAATTGGCGTCCTGACGGGTGTAGCGCGTGGTTCCACTGACGACCAGAATGACATGCGAATATTTTGCGCCATCGATCTGTTGGGTGAAAGTTTGCCCAGGCTCGATCGTGAATTGCGCGACTTCTGTTTGAGTTCCCTTGTAAATCAGCGACAAGCGGAAGGTTTGCGGCAGAATATTCCGGATGCGGACAAAGCCAGCAGTTTGCCAGCCGCCGTCATCGCTCTCGAAGTCGGTGGTGTAACCGATGGCGGGAACAGCAATATCGTCGACCAGTATGCCCTCGCCATTAACAGCAGCATCCGTGACATACTCGAAGCGCACCTGAACCTGTTTGCCAGCAAATTCTGAAAGGTCAACTTCTTCCTCAATCCAGCCGTTCGAGACGCCGTTATAGCCCCAGCCGAAGCTGTTACCGGAAGGATCATCAGCGGTACCGGAGGGAGTATCCAAGATGCGCCAAGATTCGCCATCTTCACTGACCACGACATAAGTGTAGTCGTAATCCTTTTCCAGGTCATACCAGGTCATGTAAGTCATGGTGATGGGAGCCGTGACGTTGGTGAAGTCAAACGAGCGGGTGATGGTCATATCCGATTCGTCACCCTTGTTCGACCACATGGCGTAATCGCCCGAGTAAGCCCCCTGCGGGATTACACCGACCTGGCTGTCGCCCTGGAATTCGAGGGTGTAGGGACGATCGCATGCCAGTGAGATGTAGTCTGTGCCATACTGCCTGACAGTGCGCTGGGTCCAATCCACGGCGCATTGGTCAAACGATTCGGTATCAGACGTGGTGGGCGCATTGCTATAGTTGGAATAATCAAAGCGACCATCGCCGATGGCGGGATCCATCAGGTAGTTCGCCAGGACCCAATCCGAAAAGACATCGTCCGCGGTAACGATGGTACCTGTGACGGGGTCCGTTTCGTTCATGCGGGCGAGAACAATATCGATGCTTTCCAACCCGTTCTCTTCGTCGGCAACCACCGCTTTGGTGGCATCCTCGCCGAAACGATCCAGGAAATAGGTGACGAACATGAAGCCGGCGCCATAATGGGCGGTAGTGGCATCCGAATCGTTGGGCCAATCGTTCAATTGCAGGTCGGGGTCGGCTACGAACCATTGATCGAAACCGCCAGGATCAAGATCGTTAAGGAAAGTCGCCAATTCGGAGAAACCTTCGTTCAACCAGGTCTCCTCGTCACGGTCACGGTACCAATGGATCATGTGCTGGAACTCGTGCGCCAACACGCCATATGTAAATTCCTCGGATAAGCCGACCACATCCGAGTTAATAAAGAACATCTCATGAGCGTTGGAATATTCATGCGCCAGCGGATTAACCGAATCAACCGAGGAGAAATAACCGGCAATGCCCCAACCAAGCCCCCCTCCATATATAATGTACAGGCGAGAATCACCATCAATGCCAGGGGTCCATTCGCTGCCGAAGAACTCGCGGTTGGTGACGTAGATTTTCTGGTCAAAAGTATCCCCAAGGCGATCCAAGTCGGCACGATCGAAATCCATACCGTTCTCAATCCAAATATAGACGTGATCGCCGATATATTGCAGGCTGGCGTCGATTTGAAAGCTATCATTGGTATCGGTATTGGTTGCCCAAAATGATTGGCGCTCGCCAGCCTGATAATCCGGCACGGGTCGATCAACCGTCTCCGGGATTTCCCCTTTGCCCTCCAGCCGCCTGGCGAGATCACGCGGGTTGTTGGCAGGGACCAAGGCATCTTCGAGGGTCTTAAGGGTTACATTAGCATCATCAGAGAGCGGCGTGCCAAAGTTACCAGTCGCCGTCTCGAAATATTTAAAAAGCGCCCAACCGCCGACGGCGGTGGCAGCCAGGATCAAACAACATGAAACGACCACCAAGGCAACGATCAATACAATCAACCATTTAGGGAATACCATTATCAATCTGTCCTTTCCAGCCAATAAACCAATAAATCATTAAACCATCAAGAATTGGATTTTAACATAATCCATCCGCCGCTACTCACCAAACCCAAAGCAACCCAGATATAAGGCAAACCGAAGGAATCGATGCTAAAGGCTTCGAACAACAAGCCGATGAGGACAAATATCCCCATCAATCCCAGGGTCGATAGGGACTTGTCCGCCTGCCGCCAGGTCAGGATCGCCTGCCGCGCGATGTGGTAGAGCCAACCTATAAACAGGGAAAAGCCAATGATCCCGGTCTCTGCCAACAACCGTACCCACAAGCTCTTGATATTGAGCAAGACGTCGGAACGATACATCAGGTCCCGTACTTCGACCAATTTCCAGGCATAGGCAGGCAGGGTTTGCGGAAAGTAGAAGCCGGCGTTCCCCAAGCCAACACCGAACCAGGGGTGGTCATCAAAAACGCCCATACCCGCCTGCCAATAGACCAGGCGAGATGCGAAGGTCAGTCTTTCAGCGTAATAAATGACAGCATCTGGTCTGGATAGGTCGAATTCGAACAAGGCGCGCATGCGCGGGTCCACCTGGCTCAAGCCATACCCAACCCCAAGAACCAGAAGCAGGTAGCCAACCAGGAAAACAATCACAATGCTGGACATGATTACACGGGCGGCAAGCTTACTTTGGGTGAATCGACCTTCATAACGACGCATGATGTTCGCCCGCGCCCAGTGGATGGCACGCAGATTGACCCAGACGAGCAGGAAAGCCAGCATACCCAAAAAGCCCAACAGACCCACACGGGAGAGGGAAAGCCATAGAATGACGGCGCCAGCCAGCAACAAAACATTCTCGAACGAGAGACCAAGCAAACGAAAGCGATGGACGCTGTGGCGTTTGACGGTGGCAGCGAGCCAGTAGGGCAGGTAGAGCATATTGAGCTGGTGCGCCAACCAGGACGGTTCGAGCGCGAAACCGGAAACACGCTGCCTGAACAAAGGACCAACCGAGTAGAGATCGTGCACGGTCTTCATCCATTCCGGATAACGATTATCACGCGCCCAGTAAATCGCCTGGAGGGCAGACCAGGCAACAATGGCGGCGCCCGCCCAATTGATCAATTTAAAGGTGAATTTGAGTTTACCCGGCTCATCCACCCAGGTGGCTGTCGTAAGATAAAAACCAATACCGACCGCCAAGGTCAGCAGGGCATTGAGCGCGTTGAGGCTGATCGAGATACCTTTGAAAGGGGGAATTTCAAGAAAAACGGAGAGAAAGGTGGCGAAAACGGCAGCCAGGCAGAACGCCAAGAAGATGCGGACGACACCGGGCAACCGACCACCCATGAAGATATAGGGGACAAACCAGACGAGAATGAACAATAACAGGAACAAACCCGCCGGCGCGGCGACAGTATCCGAGTGCACCAGGCGGACGACGAGCGGCATGCTGGATACCGGCAACACCAGGAAGATGGCACCCCAAAGAAGCGATTGGCTGACACGCCAGGCTTTAGCGATCACGAGCGATCAATTTCTTCAAACGGTCGAACGCGCCTGATTCCAGCGCGATCACCGCCAGAATGAAACCGAGGACTGCGCCGGCAAGCACCATTTCACCGCCGGCATACCTGGTCGGGTGGGAGGACACCTCAGCGGGCTGGTCAAGGGAGACCAACATGGCGGGATACAAGCCGGACGACGCCTGGCGTTCGGCTTGCAACTGCCGACCTAGCTCAGCCAGCCTGCCCTGCAAATCCGCTCGGGAGAGGTCCGCACAGAGGGGTGCAGCGGGATTGGCAGCGGGCACCTGCTCCAGGCAATCCAAGATGAGCGCCTGTTGGCGTTCGAGCGCGGCGGCAGCTTCTGCATGAGACTGGGCTTCGTTCAACCGTTCAATGGCAACGGCAGCCCAGAGGTTGACCAGGTCGTGTGCCCGGTTAGGATCATCCAGACGGGCGCGAAGAACCCAGCGGTAACCAACCCGGTCGAGGAACAAGACGCGATCCATCCCGGCACCCATGATGTCAACGGCGCGGGCATCGGCGCGTTGGAGGACCTGGTCCATCACGGATGCCGAACGAATCAAGTCACCAATCGCAACGATGCTCTGATCCTCTTCCAGATCGGTCAGGATACCGGTGCGGCTGTAATCGATCGAAGTCGTGATAGAAGCGGTAGCTTCATACCTGGCAGGCATGACCTGATGGAGCAACCAACCCGCCACAGCGCCGATGAGCATCATGGCTACCACAGCCCAGGCGCTGCGATACAAACGGTTAAACAATCGCATCATAGAAAAACCAAGCTCGTCTGACATATCAGGGACTTCCCAACGACATTATGGCTTATTCTACCCGCAGAAACGCGTAAAAGGGAACCTCGTATGCGTTCCCTTTTACGTTGACTGCCCTTGAAACCCAGCCGGGGTAATTAGCACCCGGATGACTGAGAGCAAGAAGCGTTCGACTATTCGACCATCCCCTTCAACGGTTGTCTCGACCCAAGTTCTACTTCATGATGAAGTTCACCACGATCAGGTTCTTTTTGCAGTCTGCGTGCGTGACCAACTGGACAGTATTACTGTACGCTTCACCAGCCAGGTTGTACACCGTCAGATACAGTTCATTTTCAACCAACAACTTGCTCCCAAGCGCGAGTTCATACCCCCCGGGTCCGTACGACGAGGCAACACCCGTCAGGCTCACCAGGTCAATCGCCTGATTGTCATACTTCCCGGTCAGGACAACGACGTAATTCTTCTGGGGCAGCCCATTCTTATCAAGCACCTGTCCGGCTACACCCATCCAGTTACAAGCTTCATTGGGATGAGCGAAGTTTTGGGTGTAGATGGGCGAGCCTGACTGCATTTCGAGCGGGAATGCGATCGAAGTTGGCGTAAACGGGAGCGGCGTGGCGGTGAACACGACTGTTTCGGTGGGCGTGGCTGGTTCGGGTGTGGCGGTCGGTTCCAACGTGGCAGTGACTTCAGGCGTCGCAGGCAGTTCAGTGGACGTGAGCATCTCGGTTGCAGTTGGAGGCTGTGTGGCATCGGTCGGCAACACGGGGCACTCCTCGGTCGGCTGACAAGTGGGGCAAACCACCGTGGGCGGTTGTTGAGTCGCACCCCCGAAAAAATCAAGCGGGATGGCGGAGCAACTTCCCAGCAAGATTGCGAGCACTACAATGATCAATACACGTCTCATGTGGAGCCTCCAGATATCGGCTTATATTCTGGAGGTGAAGTTGCAGGATTTATGCCAGCTTCAATAGGCGCCTTTACCCCGCAGCACGACCCACACCGTGCGAATCAATATCTGGATATCCAACCAGATGGAATAATGTTGAACATAATAGAGGTCATCCTCGGTATGCAGGTGCATGGGTTTATCGCTCCTGCCGTTGATCTGCCACCAACCGGTCATGCCCTGTGGGACGGCAAATCGCTTGCGCTGCCAGAGTTCGTATTTTTCAACCAGGAAGGGCATTTCGGGACGCGGACCAACCAGGCTCATCTCGCCGCTCAGAACATTGAACAACTGGGGCAATTCATCCAGGCTGGTGCGGCGCAAAAATCTGCCAACGCGGGTCACACGGGGATCCTGACGGCTCTTGTGGACGACCTTGCCGTCCTGGGTAGTCTGTTGAACATGCGCCAATAATTTGTCTGCGCCGGTGACCATAGTGCGGAATTTGATCATATCGAAGAGTCGCCCATTCTCCCCCACCCGTTTTTGGATGAACAGCGCCGGACCGGGGCTATCCAACCGGATGGCAAGCGCGATGATCGCCATGATGGGGAAGCACGGCACCATCGCCGGGATGACAAGCATCAGATCGAAGGTGCGTTTCACCATGCGCTGGTAGTCATCCAGCGCGGGCGCACGCAGGTCCAACATTGGGATACCTGCCAACTCCTCGACATTGGCGCGGTGGAGGGCAAGCGAGAAGTAATCCGGGATGACCCAAACCCTGACGGGAAGATCGTGCAAGACCGAAACAGCCCAGTTCAGGCGATCCGCTGCCCGGTGTGGCAACGCTACGATCACATCATCGATCTGCTGTTGAATGACAAGATCATGGACGATATCAATGGGTCCCAGGACTTCGGCGACGTTTTCCTGTTTTTCCACGTCATCATCCAAGAAACCGACCCAAGTGTAGCCCAATTCCGGCTGGTCAACGAGGCGCTGGCGAACCTGCAAACCGACAACGCCAGCCCCAAGCATGAGGACCTTGCGGCGCTGGATCTTGTTGATCAACCCCCATCGAAACGCCAGGCGAAGCGCCAGCCGCCAGAACAAGAGCATCAAGGTGGTTTCAACGGCGAAGAAAACATACAGGAAGCGCGACATCTCTCGATAACTAAAAAACAGGACACCGGCGATGGCGATGGTCGCCAACATCGAAGCCATGGTGACGGATGCCATCTCATCCGCAACCTTGAGGTTACGGCGACCATCATAGACAGAGAACACCAGGAAGATGCCCACCCACAGCGCTGGAATGATGAGGTACAGCAACCAGGGAAGCCGCACCGGTTCACTGACCTCCCTAACGATCGGCAGTTCATTCATTTCGACCCGCAGGTATGAAGAGACATAGAGGGTCAGGGCGACCATCAAGCCATCCAGCACCATCGAGAACAGGGCAAAATTAGTTGAGAAACGACGCAGCATGGTCAATCTATCCTATGCGGAATCAGCGGGGGGCAGCTTAAGGAATCCCAAGGCTTCCATCACTATCAGGAACACGAAACGAGGGTAGCCCAGGATATAGCGTTTGAACAGCCGCCCAGGTTCGGATAAAAAACGGAAGAACCACTCCATACCGATGCGCTGCACCCAGTGCGGCGCCTGAGGTTTGTTGGCTGAGATGAAATCGAAGGCAGCGCCAACACCGATGAGGGTCACGCCCGGCAGAAAGGCGCTATTCTCTGCCATCCAGCGTTCCTGACGCGGCGACCCGATGGCAACCCAGACAATTTGAGCGCCGGATTGGATGATGCGCATGCGGACGGCTTGCAGTTCTTGCTGGGTCAACGGACGGAACGGCGGCGATTCGACCCCGACGACCTGCAAGCCGGGGAACCTGGCAGTCAGCACCTGTGCAACACGCCCCGCCACCCCGGGCGCGCCGCCCCAAAAGTAATGCCGCCAACCCTCATCCAACCCAAAACGGCAGGCAGCTTCCAGCAGATCGGGGCCGTAAACGCGGCGAGTCTCGCTAAAGCCGCGCAAGCGCAACAGCCAGACGATCGCCATGCCATCAGGAGTGGACAATCCACTTCGATTGTAGACCGAACGCAGTTCAGGTTCATCGTAACAAGCCATGATGGCATGGGCAGGCGTGCAGCAAATATAGCGGCTTTGATGATCCGCGATCCAGCCGCAGATGGCTGCCAAGGCATGCTGCATAGCGAGCGCGTGGACGCGGACACCAAGAATGACGGAGGATCTGACCGGTTCGGTCACTATTCCTCCACACCCCGGCTCAACGCACAGGTGATGATGCTTTCCAGTTGTTCGGTAAACATCGGCGGCGTCCATTGGGCAACGCGCTGCCTGCCCTGCGCCGCCAATGAACGACGCAAGTCGGCTGAGATGTAGAGTTCCCGCATGGCGTGTGCGAGCTGACGTTCATCACAGGGATCGACCAGAATACCCGCCTCGCCAACCTGCTCGCGGATGCCGCGGATATCCGAACTGATGACCGGGCATCCCATGACCCAGGCTTCCAACACCGGGATATTGGTTGGTCCAAAAAAGGTGGGCATGACGAGGGCGTCAGCCCCTTGATAGAGGGACGGCAAATCCTCATCCGGGACATACCCAATGAAGTGCACCTGATCCAACAAGCTATACGCAGCAACCAACTGCGTGAGCGCTTGATATTCATGCCGCAGCCCGCCGGCGAAGACCATATCCACCCTGAGTCCCTCTTCATCACGCAGCAGCCGAAGCGCTTCGATGATACGCGCGTGATTCTTGTGCTGCCAAAAGGCGGCAGGGTAAAAGAAGTAGCGGGCTGGCAATCGATATCGGTCTTTGATATTACGCGTCGTCTCAGGGTCGATGGGATGGGACGGCATGGTGGAAGCCAGATAGGGCAAGGGATGAACAGTATGCGGGTCAGCGCCATACAAAGCAACGACGTCCTCTTTACCGGCGAGCGAATCGGTCAGGATCGCCGCAGCGGCAGGCACAGCATTGCGATAGATATATTCACGGCGCCGGAACTCACCGCCCGCCGAGACTTCCGGGAAGTGCGGCTGAAGGCGGTGCTGCAAGTCGTGAACCGGAAAGATGTTGGGATAGCGCCAGAAAAAGGAATGGACGCCGGGTTTGACGTAAAGCACGGCATCCAACCGCGCCTGGCGGAGGCGGGAGTATTCAGGTATCCAACCCCGCCCACGATAACCATGACGGGCGAGCTGGAGCCAAAAAACCTCGGCGAGCATGCGGAGCCGGACAGCAGAACTGGGCAAATCGACAACTGTGACGACTGGCGGGCGTGGTTGCAACGCCAAATCGTTCAGGGTGGCGTTGTAGACAATGTATTCATGAACGGCAGCATAGCGCGCGAGGCAATCCACCAGGGTGACGGCGTACTGATAAAGCCCACCCTGTTCACGCCTGGCGTTGAAGAAAATGCCAATACGGCTCATGAATCAACAGACCCCAAACAATCGTTCGTTCTCATTGACCATCATTCGACCGCACGCGCAACACCAATGACATTCCAAGTTTGCAATCCGGGCAGATCATGCGGTTGGTTGAAATCGAAGAGATGCAACAGTTCCAACCCAGAAACCTCCAGCAGGGCTTCCAACTCCAGCGGGAAGAAATAACGCATCTTATGAATCTCTTCCACCTCCTTCTTTATGGTGCCATCCTGGAAGTGCCACAGGTGATACCTTACTTCCGCCAAATGGTGCATGATATCGAGCGACCCGGCAGCGGTTCGCAAGATGTTGCCCGATTCCGTCTCGATCAATTTGATGCGGTCGGAGGGCTGAATGGAAATGACCGCCGGACCGAACCAGACATCGAACACGAAGACACCACCCGGCTGCAACAGGGCGCGCACGGTGCGCAACGCGGCGAGGACATCGTGGTTGGTATATTGATACCCCAGAACGGCAAACATCATGATGGCAGCATCGAATTTTCCATCGGATTCAAACGAACGGATATCGGCTTGAACATATTCCGGGGCAAGCTGCAGGGCAAGCGATTCGACCTTCTCGCGGGCAGCCTCGATCATATTCTCAGAACGATCGACGCCCAATACGTGGTAGCCGAGACGCGCCAACTGAAGGCTGTGCCCGCCCGTGCCACAACCCAAATCGACGACCTTTTCCACTTTGCGCCGACCATATTCCTTAAAATATCGATCGATCAGATCACATTCCTGCCGGTAGTTCTTGTCCTGATAGAGGAGGTCATAAAAGGAAGAGTAGACTGCACCGAAAGTGGGATCGCTCATGATAACGCCTTTCTGATGGCATCACACACCTGGTCGATCTGGTCTTCGCTGATGGTCAACCCGGAGGGCAGGTAGAGACCGTAACGGGCAATATGTTCGGTGACCGGATAGGATTCTTCAGCGAACAATCCCATGCGGTGGAAAACCGGCTGCTGGTGCATGCCCAGGAAGAAGGGGCGGGTCTCCACACCGTTCTGGCGCAAGCGGTCGGCGAATTGGCGAGCATCCATCCCGGCTGAAGCACGCAACACTACGCCGTACATCCAGTATACATTCCAAGCCCAAGCGCGCTCCTGCGGGAGTTGGAGTTGATCGAAGGCTTTGAGGCGTTCATGATAGGCATTCGCCATCCAGCGCTTTTTTTCCAAATGACTTTCGATCTTGCGGAGCTGCGCCAGACCGATGGCAGCCTGGATATTGGTCATACGGTAATTATGACCAAGCTCAGTGTGGAAGAAACGCTGTTCAGGTCGAAATGCCAGGTTGCGCTGCGACCGCAAGCGTTCGACCAGTTCAGGTGAATCGGTCAGCACCATGCCGCCCTCACCGGTGGTGATGATCTTGTTGGCATAGAAACTGAAACAACTCATCTCGCCAAAACTGCCGCACAGGCGACCCTTGCAGCGGGCGCCGTGGGCTTCTGCGGCGTCCTCGATGATCGCCAAGCCGCGGGCGCGCGCCAGTTCCTGGATGGGGTCCATTTCCGCTGGGTGACCGTAAATGTGAACCGGCATGATGGCAGCGGTTCGCCCGGTCACCTTACCTGCCAGGCTATCAACGTTCATGGTCCAGGTGTCCGGGTCGCAATCCACCAACACAGGCACGCCGCCATTTTCAACCACTGCCAAAGCGCAGGAGATGATGGTGAAAGAGGGCAGAATGACCTCATCGCCGGGGGATAGACGCAAAGCGGCAACAGCAGCGGACAAAGCGGCGGTGCCGTTGCACATGGCGACGCCATAGGTCCGTCCACAGTAGGACGCCCATTCGCGCTCGAACGCATCGATATAGTTGCCGGCGGAGGAGATCCAGCCGGTTGCGAGGCAATCGTTGACATACTCCAATTCCAATGCACCCAGATCAGGCTCATTGACGGGAATCATTCGAAGCGCTCCTTTTCAACCAGACCGGTATAGGGACCCTGTTTGATCTCGAAAAGGACGGTGTCCTCGATCATGGTAAAGCCATGCCCACCGTTGACCAACATCAGCACGTCACCGGTGGCTAGAACGCGGGTGGCGTTCAACCGGCGCCGGCGGTCATAGATGCGAGCTTCCATGCGCCCTCTACGCACAACCAGGGTTTCGGCAGTGCCGATCAAAGCGCGCTGAATCGGCAGATGATCATGCGCCGGGATGTGACCACCAGCCGGGTAGACAACAAAGCCGGCTTGCTGGGTGAAATCATCCGGGGTGACAAAAGTGGTGCTGTGCGGATCGACAGTGGCGCGGATGATGAGCGCCAGGACATCTTCGCCATCCATCAAGAGTTCGATACCATCCATGGTCATGGTCAGGAGCCTCCTTCTACCAATATATAAGGGTAGTCTGGAATCCATATGGCGAGTTGCTGCATTAGATCATCCGCCCGGGCATGGGCACCCAAAGCGCGATGCCACCCTACCAGATCCAGAACGCGATAACCCCAGGCATCCGGCATTGCAACCAAAAGGGTTTGAGGCACCAGGTCATCCGGCACGGCGGGACGGCGAAACATGAATTCGACATAATACAGTATCCCGTACGAACCGGGACCAAACAAACCTTGATGGACCTGGTTCGAGAGCGCGCGGTCACCAAACACAACCGCCTGCTGATAATCACCCTGACCGGCGTACACTTCGGCAGTGAGCCAATCGATCTCAACCGACGTACCCGCCGTGGCTGCGTACGCCAGCCTCGCCAGCGCCAGGGAGTTGGCAGCCTGCTCCCAGCGTTGATCGTCCAGGTAAGCACGCGCGAGGGCAAGGTGGTTAGTCGCCAAATCGGGGGCTGCTTGCGCAGTGCGTTCCAATTCTTCCAGCGAGGACGTATCCGAAACAGGTTGGTCAACCGACCATGATCGCCAGGCTTGCAGCCGTAAGGGGGTTTCACGCCAAAAATAAGCCGGCTGCCAATCCGGATGCCTATCAAGCGCCTGTCGGTAAGCTTGATCCGCCTCGGCATCTTTTTTATTCTGTTCAAGCGTGACAGCGTAGTTCAACCAATAAACGGCTGAACCCGGCGCGAGATGAACCGCCTGCGCCAACGCCGATTCCGATCGATCCAACTGGCGGTCAACACGCAACATGACGCCATAATTGGCTTGGTTCAACGCCCAAGCTGGATCTGTCACGGTCGCCTGATACCAGGACAGAAGCGAACGCTGAAGGGCAGCAGGGTCACCCTGTTCTGTCAGATGCGCCTGGATGAGCGCCGCCTGCTGGTAACCAGCCGCGAGGAACGGATCGCGATCAACGGCAACCTGAATGGCTGTATCGGCGGCTTGCCAGTTGCCAAACCAGGCTAACTTCACCGCCTGGTCCAACGGCGCCAGCAGCCAGAGATTTAGCCAGGCGGCGAGGGCAACACTGACTGACAACCAACGGGGCAGATCGAAGGTCATCTTACAATAATCGCCACGCACGCCCAGAGCAACACCAACGATCAAAGCAAAGGTCCATCCAGCAGTCGGAACGGTGTGGTGAACACTATCGAAAACACCATGCACCAGGAAAGCGGCGATGCTGCCCAACGCACCAGCGAGGACGACAAATTCAGGCATGGATGCTGCTTTTAGCCCATCGACTAGAGAGCGGATGACGCGATAGGCGAGCCATAAGAAGGCTGCCAGCCCCAGCAGACCACTGCCGGAGAGCAAGTCAAAGTAAATGCTGTGAGAATAAACGAACAGGTTACTGGGCGGAACGGAATTCGCCAAGAGAAATTGGCTGATGAAGGTATACGGTCCCCTGCCCAGGAGCGGGTTCTGCAGGAACGCCTGCCAGGCAGGACCCCAGAACTCGGCGCGGGATTGCAGGATGGACGAGGCATGGGTGGGGTGCTGCGATTGGCGCAAAAACAGGATGACCAGGGCGGTCACCAAAACCAGCAAGCCCGCGACCGACAGTACCACCAGCCATTTGCGGCGGGAAAGATGCTCGACCAGACTGGAAAATGAGCCATACCTGCGGAGCATATAAGCCAATGCCAGAATGCCAATCCCGGCGACGGTCCCCAACCAGGCACCACGGGAAGAGGAGAGGTAGATCAAAAGAATCGCCGATAGCGCCCAGATCCCATACACCAAGCGCTGACCCAGAGAGCGGGCGGCAACCAAGCGCGCGAGCGCAAGCATCAAAAGGATGTTAAGGAACACACCGATGAAATTTGGAACAGAGAGGCGAAAGTGAATAGTTGGGAAAAGCGAACCGGTCACGCGATAGGATTGAAGATGCCAGGCGAACACCTCAAGCCATGACAGGATCATCATGACGGCACCGACCATCAACAACACAGTTATCCAGGTCTCTGCCGACCAGCCGCGCCGGACCATCTCGGCAGAGAACAGAATGAGCACGATGATAATGCCGGCTAACCAAACTTCAACTAGGGAACGGCGCGGATCCATCGACGTGGCGCAGGACAAAAGGATCACGACCAGGAAGACCCATAAGGGCAATTCGACCGACAAGGATGCCTGCCGCCGCCATATGACGAAGAGCAGCGCGACAACCGAGAGAACGACCGCTGTTACCGTCAAAGTACTAGCATTCACCAAGCCGTTGTGACTACTGGCAAACAGCAACAGGTAGGTCAGACCGAGGAACAGCACAACCAGTTTGAGTTGCGGTTTCAAACGATCCAGGATGGCGCGTGCCCCCATCATTCCTCCTGACACTCCGGCGAGGGCGGGAGAATTTCGCGCGAGCCGCCACGCATCGCTTGCTGATACGTGTTCCAAACAGCAGCGGCTTCGGCGCAACAACCTTCCTCCCGCAATAAGGCAGCGTAGTGCTCCGCGCTTGCAAACTGACCACAATCTGCCACCAAATTGATGACGCCAGGGACCAAGTCATTGGGAACACCCTGGCGCTGGTAGACCCAGTTGGATAACGTCTCTGCAAGCGGGTTGCCGGATTCGATGGTGCGGTTGTCCATCAAAGCTAACATGGCGGTATAGGATCGTTCGACTGAAGTCAGATCGCCTTGCGCTTCATGAGCGATCGCTTCGACCCGGTGGCGGCAAACCGCGGGTTCGCCCAGCCATTCGGCATATGCCAGCAGGCGTTCGACCTGGGAAAAATCGCCACGCTGCACAGCCAATTGAGCGGCGTACCAATAGGTAGCACGACTGACCAACGAGTTTTGCGCCAGCCAGCCCTGAAGCACTTCCGTCCTGAGCGGTGACAAACCCCAATATGGGTGGGTAGCCCAATCCGGCTTTAATTGCAACGCCAGTTGGTATTCGTGGGCAGCGGCATCATCGTCATCCAGTTGCTCAGCAAACCAACCTGCGTTGACGTGATAAACAGCCGAGCGAGGCGAGTGCTGAACGGCTTTTTGAATATCCAGTTGGGCAGATTCGAGATCATAGGAGAGCCAATCCAGGGTAGCGACATTCACCCAGACCCATGAAACATCCGGCTCCAGTTGCATGCTGCGGCGCAAATATGATCGCGCCAATTCAAGTTCGAGGGGGTCACGATCCTGATACCAGGCGTCGGCAAAATACATACCTGTCTGTTGGGGATAATAAAAGAGGTTTGGATCGCGAGATACACTGAGCAAAGCTTGTTGACCAGCCAATTTATGGTAACCCTGTTCACCCAATCGCACAGCCGTGGCAGCAGGATAGTACGCCCACAGGCGAATGCCAGACACTAGGATGATGACCACGACAGGGATGAAAAAAACGCTCAGGCGAACGGAAGCATAACGCTCGACCCGATCAGCAGGGCGTGAAAAAAGCCAGGCGGACAACGCCAGCATTGGCAACATGATGGAAATCCAGTGGGAGAATTCATCCACCTGAGATTGCGCCAGAAAGCCAACCAGGGCAGCAATGACGGCTGCCAGATAAGGCTGATCGGGAAGTCGATCAGCCATCGACAAGACAACGCGAACGGCGATAACGATGAGCCAGATCACTGCGAACAAACCAAAAATACCGGATTCCCCCATGACTTGCAAGAAAGCGTTGTGGGCATGGGTCGACCAATAATCCGGCGGTATGTGCGGGTTGGCGCTCAAGTACGCCAACGGGAAGCGACCAGGACCCACGCCGAAGAATGGTGAACTCAACCAGATCGATATTGCAGTCCGCCAGATCGGTTCACGGCTACCGAATAGATCCAAACCGTGGGATGGATGACGAGACAACGTCATTACCCCCAGTACAATCACAAAAATAATGACCAGAGCAGCAGCAAGGACGATTAGCCAGCGACGTCGGTCAACGGCAGGCAACCATCGACGCACTTCTCCCCGGCGCCGGGCTGTCAGCCATACCAACACCAATATGGCGGACCAAGCGAACAACCCGAGCAACCCGCCCCTTGACGATGAGAAGATCAATGCAATGGCATAGAGGGCGAGCCACACAGCCATTGAAAACCGGATAATGCGCCGTTGGGTCTTGATGAATACGACCACGGCAATCGGACCAGCCAGGTTGACAAGCGCTATCAAGGCGTTGGGATGACCCAACAAACCGACGAAGCGATAGGGATAGGGCGGCAGTCGGAAACTGCCAATGCGCTCCCACCAGGTGCGATAGACGAATGATGTCTCCAACAAGGCTGCGACCATCAAGATCGCGGTGATGGTCAGCAGGGCAGCGAAGAAGGCACTCTGGTCCAGACCAACATCAAAGGCGTCAACAAGCAAATAGAACAATACGCCATAGCCAAGGAGTAAGATGACCCGCTCCATGCCTTCGCGTTGGTCGGCGGAGAAGATCCAGGTCATGATCAATACCACGAATATCGCAATGATCCCGTTCTCCAAACCGGTACGGGGCGTGGCGGCGCGATGAGAGTAGCCGCGCCAGATCAAATAGCCCACACAGGCAATGGAAAAAAAAGCCAGCCCGAAGACCTGGAGCGAAAAGTCGGATTGCCATAATTTGCTGCCGGTGACAATCGTTACTGAAAATCCAACCAAGAAGAATAAATAGCTGATGACCCTACGAGAAGTGACCTGTTTATCCACCGGGATGACCCAATTTTCAGGATGACTATGATCGATCCATCACTCAGACGTTGAAATGATTATAGTATCAATGCCGCATCCCCCCTGTTTGCAGTTTCGCAAATAAAAACTTTAGCTAAAGCGGATCATCCGGTTTGTACTCAAAGCGCATGCCGTCGATCTCGATATACGCGCCCGGCGTACCCGGATACGCGGATGCCTTCACCCGCCGGCGAATCTCATCCAGCGGCATGCCAAGCTCAATGCGTTTGAGAGCGTTCAACTCTTTCCGGCGATAGGCTCGTCTGGACCAGACCTCAGCGGAGCGCGGAAGCGGCTCACCTCGCAGAATCTGCGACACGATATCATAGTAGAGAACCATCAGGTAGGCATAACAGCGTTGGGTAAGGGAATAGACGCTATCTTGCGGGGTAACATCAAACCGGCGGACGGCTATGATGCTGCCAGAATCGACGATTTCAGCCATATGATGACAGGTAACGCCATAAGTAGAGACGCCATCATAAATGGCGAAGTTGGTACACCCGGTGCCGGGGTATTCGGGCGGGGCTGGGTGAAAGTTAATGGCGGCGACCCGCGCCTGGTTCAAGACGGCGGCGGGAATAACCCAGGGACAGAGATACGAGATCAAATAATCCCCCTGCCAGGCGTGGACTTCTTCCGGAAGGGTTTGACCCGCTTCTGCCAGAAACACTCGAAGCCCAGGAATACTGGTGCGAGAGTAATCCAGCACGCGCTGAAAGAAGGGATCATCCCGTTTCTTACCCAATAATAGAACTTCCATCAAACCCTCCAATTATGACCCATGTGAGTAAGAAAATTATAACATGACGATTTTTCTGTCATATAATGGTGACAGAAACACCTGAAGGCAACCTCAAGCATTTATCCACTGGATGGACGGCATGAAACAACTGGTACAAAGTTTACGGACTGGCAAGGCAGATGTGATCAATGTTCCCGTACCCTCACTACGATCCGGGACGGTTCTGGTAAGCACAACTGCGTCATTAATCTCAGCAGGCACTGAACGGATGGTAGTTGAATTCGCCGGCAGATCATTGCTTGGGAAAGCACGCTCACGCCCGGACTTGGTACGGCAGATGATCGATAAAGCCAGGCGGGAAGGGGTCATTCAGACGCTGCAAGCGGCTTTCAACCGACTGGAACAACCCATGGCATTGGGGTATTCCACTGCCGGCACGATCATCGCCGTAGGCGAGAATGTACGCGGGTATCAAGTCGGCGACCGAGTAGCTTGTTCCGGCTCCGGCTACGCGGCGCACGCTGAATTCGATTGCGTGCCAACCAACCTGATCGCGCCAATCCCAAATGACGTAGACTTTGAATCAGCGGCTTTTGCCACCGTCGGCGCGATAGCAATGCACGGCTTCCGACTGGCAGAACAGCAAATCGGGGAAACGACGCTGGTGATCGGGCTGGGCTTGCTGGGACTGCTGGCTGCCCAGATCGCGCGAGCGGCGGGGTGCAAGGTGACCGGGGTGGATATCGACCCGGGACGGCTCCAACTGGCAGGCGAGTTGGGAATACAGGCAGTTGGGCGCGATGCAATCGAAGCGATGAGCGCCTCTTTGACGAACGGCATCGGGTTCGACTCGGTGCTGATCTGTGCCGAGAGCAAATCAAACGACCCGGTGGAACTGGCTGCGAAGTTAGCCAGGGAACGCGCCAGAATTGTGGCGGTGGGCGCGGTGGCGATGGACCTGCCCCGAAAGCCTTATTACGAAAAGGAACTTTCAATCATCGTATCGCGATCCTATGGTCCCGGACGATACGATCCGAACTACGAAGAGAACGGCATCGATTATCCGGTCGGTTACATACGATGGAGCGAGAATCGCAACCTGGTGGCTTTCCTTGATCTGCTATCGAACGGCAGCGTCAACGTACAGAAAATGATCTCTCACCGATTCGATATCGGGAATGCCGCAGACGCATACCAAGTGATCACCGGCAAGAAGAAAGAGCCTTTCCTCGGAGTGATGCTCAACTATCCCGACCTGGCAAACAAGGATGCGCAGAAACGGGTCGAAATGGGCAAGCGAGCCATCGTGAACCTGGAAAAATCCGTCAATGTGGGGGTGCTGGGCGCCGGAAACTACGCGACGGCAACCTTCCTGCCGGTATTAGCCAAGAACCGGGATACCCAATTAATCGGGATCGCTTCAGCATCTGGGTTATCGGCGAGCAACGCAGCACGGCAATATGGTTTCCAATACGCCGCATCATCCAACCAGGAGATCCTCGATGATGAACGGGTCAACGCCGTCGCGATTCTGACACGGCATAACCTGCACGCAAACCAAATCCAGGAAGCGTTGGCAGCAGGCAAGCACGTCTACTGCGAAAAACCAGTGGCGATCAATTTTGCCGAACTGGCAAAAATTCAACAATCGCTGGTAGCCAACGAGGGGACCCTGTTGATGGCAGGATTCAACCGCCGGTTCGCATCGTTGGCAGACAGGATGAAAAAATTCCTGGATGGTTCACCAGAACCGGTGATGTTCAACTACCGGGTCAATGCCGGATACTTGCCGCCAACTCACTGGCTGCACGACCCGGATGTTGGCGGCGGCAGGATCATCGGGGAAGGTTGCCATTTCATCGATTTTGTGACGTATATCGCCGGCTCACCGGTTGAATCCGTCCAGGCAACCGCCCTGCCTGACCAGGGCACCTACCAGCAGGACAACGTGGCGATCACACTCAAGTTCATGAACGGCTCCGCCGGCACGATCTTTTACCTGGCAAACGGCGACAAGCGGCTGCCCAAGGAAAGGGTGGAAGTCTTTCGCGGCGGAAGGGTGGCTATCCTGGATGATTTTCGCGAATTAGCGCTGTATCACAACGGAAAACGCGAGCGGGTGCGGGAGAGCCGGCAGGACAAAGGGCACAGATCTGCCTGGCAGGCGTTCACACAAGCTCTATTAGAGACAAAAACAGCACCCATCCCGTACAGCGAGATCATGAATGTTTCCATTGCCACCATCCTGGCGAGGAATTCGATCCAAACCGGCACGGAGATGTGGGTACGCGAGATCGAACCCGGAACCTGAACGAACGATCTATCGTGTTCAAGAGACTTCTCGATCCGACTAGAACATTCTACTTCGCATTGAGGGAGTTGGGCTGGAAGCCCATCCTCTTGAGCGGGGTGTATCGATTTGCCAAAGTGACGCGAGCATGGCAAGTAATCTCGCAACCCCGGCTACCTGAGACGGGGCTGCGCCTGGCGGAGATGACCAACGCGCGCCCGCTCCAGCTTCTGACGCGGGAGGAGATCCTCAGTCATACCCAGCATGACACAGCAGAAATCATCAAGGTCGCCGACGAGATCGTCAATGGATCCTTGCGCGCATACGGAGGAGCCCCCAAACCATTCATCCTCAACGCTGGCGACAGCGAGCAACATTGGAGCCGTATCTCGGATGACCGCGGGGATGGCACAGACATCAAGGACATATGGGAAGCGGCTCGATTCGGCTGGGTGTACCCGCTGATCCGCGCGTATCAATTGAGTGGTCATTCCGGCTACCCGTTGGCGTTCCTGAGATATTTCGATGAGTTCGAAGCAGCCAACCCAGCCTACCGGGGATCGAATTGGGTTTCCGGTCAGGAAGCAGCGATCAGGATCATCGCCTTGGTATGCGGCTATCAGGCTTTTCGTGAAGAAGTACCTGACGGTAAAACATTCGCCGACAAGATCGCCAGGGCGCTCTTCCAACATGCGCAACGCATCCCACCGACTATTTTGTACGCCCGGTCACAAAACAACAATCATCTACTTTCAGAAGCTGCCGGGCTGTACACCGCAGGCGTGTTGCTGAAGGGGTGCAAGCAAGCGAAAAAATGGCGCCAACAAGGTTGGCGCATCTTCCACCAGACATTGCAACGCCAAATCGATCAGACAGGCGAATACGTCCAACACAGTACGAACTATCACCGTTTGATGTTGCACCTGGCATTATGGGTGAACCGCATCGCCCAGGTTGCCGGCGACACATTCCCGCGCAGCAGCCTGGAAGCGCTGGCTGGCGCGACCGGCTGGCTGTGGGCGCGGATGGAACCCAGCAACGGGCAGGTGGTCAACCTGGGGCATCATGACGGCTCACACCTGATCACACTGGGTGACGCGGATATCTTGGATCACCGACCAACAATACAAGCTGCATCCCGGGCGTTCGCCGGCGGCGCATTACTGCCAGGGGGAAAATGGGACGAACTCGGTCATTGGCTGGGATTGCCAATAGAAACAACCAAGCCATTGATTGAACTCCCAGTCGATGGCAAACCCGACCAACGGTTGAACGGGAGGAACACGTGGGGTATCCTGCGGTCAGCGCGCTACACTTCGCGACCGGCACACGCAGACCAGTTGCATCTCGACCTTTGGATCAACGGGACCAATGCGCTGATAGACGCCGGCACCTATCGATACACAGCTCCGACGCCGTGGCGAAACACTTTAGCAGGCAGCGCAGCGCACAATACCATCACAATCGACGAGCAGGACCAGATGCTGCGACGGGGACGGTTCATGTGGCTGAAATGGGCAACGGCAAAGCCCCTGCCGCCTGCCTCGAAGAATCACATGGCAGCTCATCATGACGGCTATACAACATTGGGGTGCATCCATCAGCGGGAGGTCACCCTGGGCGAGACGGGAGAGTGGCGCATCCTCGATTCAATCCAACCGCACGGCGCGGCGATACGCAACCACCGTTACCGACTGCACTGGCTGCTCCCCCTTGGGGAGTGGCACATCGAAGGCGATAGCGTGCGCATACACCTGGACAAAGTGGTGGTCACACTAATGATAAGATTGACATCAGAGGATGCACCACACGGGTTGTCAGTGATCAAGGCAGGCGTATGCCAAGCGGGCAACAGCCAGGATCACCAAATCCTGGGCTGGCACTCGCCAACCTACGGGCAACTCAACCCGGCGATTTCGGTGCTCTTCGAGTGGGCGGGCAAACTACCCACCCAAGTCGAAACGATCATCACGCATAAAATTCGGAGATGAAACGTAATCCATTGATGCCGGGAACACGAACAGCATGCACATCCTGATCATCCACCAGGCATTTGCGTCACTCGACGAGTCAGGCGGCACGCGCCATTATGAATTCGCCTCTCGGCTGGTCCAGCATGGGCACAAGGTCACGATCATTGCAAGCCCGGTCAGTTACATCACCGGCAAGGTTGGCGGAAAAAATCGGCTGCGCCCCGCCCGCCAATCGCCGCTGCCCGGTTTAACGATCCTGCGCACGTACACGTACGCCAAACTTCATAAGAACTTCTTCGCGCGCGTGCTCAGTTTTCTATCATTCATGGTCTCGTCCTTCATCGCTGCTATGACGCTCAAGGACATCGACCTGGTTTGGGGAACCTCACCACCGATTTTCCAGGGGGTCACCGCCTGGTTGGTGGCGCGCATCCGGCGGGCTCCGTTCATCTTCGAGGTGCGCGACCTGTGGCCCGAGTTCGCCGTCGCAGTGGGGGTATTGAAAAATCCGATCCTGATCAAGGCATCCGAATGGTTGGAGGAATTTCTCTACCACCGGGCAGATCGAGTGATCGTCAATTCACCCGGGTACATCGAACACGTCAGCAGACGAGGAGCCAAGTGGGTGGAGTTCATCCCGAACGGCGCCGACCCCGACATGTTCGCCAGGGAGGTGAGCGGTTCTAACTTCCGGCAACAGCGGCGGTTAATGGACAAGTTCATTATTCTCTACGCCGGGGCACACGGGCTTTCCAATGATCTGGACGTCGTGTTGGATGCCTGTCACCTGATCACACGCCATAAGAATATCCTGGTGATGATGGTTGGGGACGGAAAAGAGAAACCGCGATTGGAAAAACGCGCCAACGAAATGGGGCTGGAAAATATTCGATTTTTCCCTCCGGTGGCAAAAAATGAAATGGCGACCGTGCTGGCAGCAACCGATGCCTGCATCGCCATCCTCAAACCAATCACAATGTACCAGACCACCTACCCAAACAAGGTGTTCGATTATATGGCGGCTGGAAAACCGATCATCCTGGCAATCGACGGCGTGATCCGAAAAGTGGTCGAAGACAGCGGATGTGGCATCTTCGTCCAGCCCGGTTCAGCGGAAGCGCTCGCCAATGCGATGGTCGACCTGGCAAATGACCCGCATAAGGTCATGCAAATGGGCAATAACGGTAGACAATCTATACAAACGTCATATAATCGAAACATAATCGGTGAGCACTTGTTGAACTTCTTTTTAGAAGTCGGGAGGAATAATGGCTGAGAAGATATTGATCGTCGAGGATGAACAGACGCTACTTGAAACACTGGCATACAATCTGCGCAAGCAAAGTTATGAAGTCATTACGAGTAGCGATGGTCATTCAGCCATCAAAGCTGCCCGGCAACACCACCCGGACCTGATCATCCTGGACATCATGCTGCCAGGGCTGGATGGGTTCGAGGTGTGCCGCATCCTGCGGCAAGAAATGACAACCCCGGTGCTGATGTTAACGGCACGCGACGATGAAATCGACCGCATCGTCGGTTTGGAGGTCGGAGCAGATGACTACCTGACCAAACCATTCAGCATGCGCGAACTACTGGCTCGCGTAAAAGCCTTATTGCGGCGCATTCGACTGATACGAGAGGAGATGGGGGGACCAACCAGCAAGGATACGCACCAGATCTACACGTTCGACAACCTGATCGTCGATACCGCACGGCGGGAAATCCGCCTCAACGAGCAGGTGGTGCCGCTGAAGCCGAAGGAATATGAGTTGTTACTTTATTTCTCGCAACATCGCGGTCAGGTGCTGACGCGCGACCTGATCCTGGAACGGGTGTGGGGGTGGGAATACATCGGCGACAGCCGGACGGTAGACGTTCACATCCGATGGCTGCGAGAGAAACTGGAAGTCGACCCGGCAAATCCAAAACGCTTCATCACGGTACGAGGCGCAGGCTACCGCTTCGAAGGATAACCATATGCCGAAGTCTCTCCGTTGGAGGGTCGCGACCTTCTACATTCTACTCATCGTTCTGGTGATGGGGGGACTCGGAATCTTCCTGATCAATTATTCGAAGAACTCTTATCTCAATAACGTTCACGACAACTTATCCGCTGACGCCAAAATGTTGGCGATCCAAACCGCCCCGGCGCTGATCGAAGGCGACTATGAAAAGATCGATGCGCTGGCAGCGCAATACGCGGAAAACCTATACCTGCGTGTGACCATCATCCAAACCGACGGCACAGTCATCGCGGAATCCAACCGCGAGGTGATGGGAATGGAAAACCACCTGCTGCGACCCGAAGTACAAGAGGCTCTGTTGGGGCAGGAAGGTTACGCGGTTCGCACCAGCGCATCGGTCGGAAGCGAATTCATCTATCTGGCTCAGCCAATCTACGACGGTGAAGGACGCATCATCGGCATTGCAAGGGTATCGGTGCCGACCGAAGCCGTCAACCGATATACCAATGACGTGATCAAAACTATCGCCGCTGCATTCTTGATCGCCGCCCTGGCATCAGCACTCATCGCGATCCTACTAAGCAACATCACCACGCGAAAACTGAGTGGTCTGACACAGATGGTGCAAAAAATGACGCGCGGTGAGATGCGCGAACTACCGCCGAGTTCCTCCGGTGACGAAGTGGGACAGCTCAATCGTGCGTTTGGCACGCTGATGGAACAACTGAATCAACAGATTGATGATCTGAAAACAGAACGGGCGCGTTTATCGGCAGTGCTGATCAATATGACAGACGCGATTCTGATCGTCGACCGGGACTGCATCGTGCAACTCATCAACCCGGCGGCGCAACGGATCTTTGGCGTGAAGGATGCGAACCCGGTGGGCAAGTCACTGGTGGAGATCATCCGCAATCACCAGTTCGTGGAATTGTGGCGCAAAAGCCTGGAGAGCGGCACGCAACAGGTCATGACCCTGGAAATGCCCCCAGATCGGTTATTCATACAGGGAATCGCCTCTCCGTTGGAAATGGAAGAGCCGAAATCGATCTTATTGGTATTTCAAGACCTGACACGCGTGCGACGATTGGAAATCGTACGGCGGGACTTCGTGAGCAACGTATCGCATGAATTACGGACACCGCTGGCATCCATGAAAGCGGTAACCGAAACTTTGCTGGAAGGCGCGTTGGATGATCCTCCCGCTGCGAAACAGTTCTTGATCCGGCTCGAAAACGAGATCGACAACCTGACCCAACTGGTGCAGGAACTGCTGGAACTTTCACGGATCGAATCCGGGCGGGTGCCGGTGGCGCTGAAACCGATCTCACCCGCCGAGCTGGTGGCAAAATCGGCAGAACGGATGCAGTTGCAGGCGGAACGCGCCGGCATCGATTTGGTGATCGATGTGTCGCCGGAGCTTCCGTTCGTCAAGGCAGATCCATCACGAATGGCGCAGGTGTTGGTAAACCTGATACACAACGCGATCAAATTCACGAACCCCGGCGGGACAATTACCATCCGATCCTACCTCAATTCCAACATGGTGATCTTCGTAGTGGAGGATACCGGGGTGGGAATCGAGCCGGACAACCTTGACCGCATTTTCGAAAGGTTCTATAAAACCGACCCGGCACGATCCGGTGGTGGAACCGGGCTGGGGTTATCGATTGCGCGGCACCTGGTGGAAACGCATGGGGGCAAAGTGTGGGCAGAGAGCACCTTGGGAGTTGGGAGTAAATTCTTCTTTTCACTACCGATCGCGTGTTAATATCCAGATTTATGAACGAATTATGATCAACTCCGGATAAAAAGGGAATGAATAGCCCAATTTTCTTCGCCGCTGCTATTACCCACCCTTAACCCCACTTCATAATTTGTTAACCTGAATTTTCCATAACCTTAAACTGCGGATGATACCATCAGGACGCTTACCTCATATTCCTAAAGGAGAAGAAACATGAATAGAAAGTTGTTCGTTCTGATTGCTGTCCTGATGGTTGCCAGTATGGTGCTGGCTGCCTGCGGTCCGACAGCAACCGAGGCTCCTGTTGAGCCCACCGCAGCCCCAGCAGACACCAAGGCACCCGAAGCAACAATGGCGCCCGAGGCGACTGTGGAACCCACTGAAGAAGAGATGATGAATCCGCTCTTCGATCCCGCCCTCCTCGAAGGCTCGATCTACGAAGCCGGTTCGTCCACGGTATATCCACTGGCACTGCGCATCGCTGAAGACTTCCAGGCGGAAGGCTTCACCGGCGAGTTCAAACTCGACTCGATCGGCTCCGGCGCCG